>JAFDAT010000417.1 GCA_019313725.1 Deltaproteobacteria bacterium | reverse complement strand
CTGGAACCCCCCCTTGCAAAATAAGCTATGGCATCTGTCAGATTAACGTTCCGGCCAGAAAAAAATTCAATCGAAACATAATTAGGACAACGGGTATAATCCTGATGGCCATAACGGCATTCTGGTCGGTGCCGCCATTGTTTCCGCCGGAATGTTCAGTTTGTGGTTGTAATAAAGCGCCTCTTGCGTTGATTTACTGGATAGAATGGCCTATAGTTATGGTATTGGTTTTCATCCTTATGTCACCTTTAACAGGGAGTCTGTTTTTGCATGTCTTGGCTGAAACGTAGCATACCGCCCGCCCGCCTCAGAAGAAACAATATCGTTCTGCTGGTGTGCATGTTGATTCTGGTACTTTTTTTCCCTGTTATTTCATCCAGGAAAGAGTTTTTTGGCGATGTCATTTTTAGCGGAATTATTCTGGCCGGCATCTTCTCACTCAATTTTACCGAACGAACACGCAAAATCCTGCTTGCTACGGGTGGAACCACTATATGTCTTTTGTGGTTCTCTTTTTTCTTTGACAGCCGAGTCTGGGTTCTCCTGGCATTCATCAACATGTTCTTCTATCAGAGCTTCATTCTCTTTTTCATGATTCGGCACGTGGGGCGCAGCCGGGATGTGAATGGAACCATTATCCTCAATGCCGTCAACGGTTATGTGCTCATCGGCTTTCTGGGCGCGCTGCTGCTGGCCATGGCGGAAATTGTGGAATGGCACCTTTTGGGGATTAAAACCCCGTTGATTAATATTGCCGGCGATGTACTGCCCAAGTTTCATGATTATCTCTACTTCAGTTTTGTCACCGTGACCACGCTCGGTTATGGCGACATAACGCCGGCGAACGCACTGGCCAAATCCATCGTCATCCTGATCGCCACTTCAGGACAACTTTACTTAACCGTGCTGGTGGCCATGCTGGTGGGAAAATATTTGAGCAGGGCCAGGGAGAAAACATGGAGGCATTGACCGACGCCCAGAAAGCCCGGCACGCCGTACGCGAGTTCAAAACCATAACCGATGCATTGGCTCTGCGCGGGTTTTATCGTTTGTCCGGGAAGTTCGGCCGGGAACTGGAATCCTGTTTAAAAAATCTGAGCCCTGAAATATACGGATCCATGAACGACCCCAGGATTGTTGAGCTAAAGGGTCTGGAATACGTGCTCGACAGGCTGCCCAGGGGCATCGAGGAGTGCACCCGCATTATTCTGACCGAGGAAGACCCCTTCGAAAACACCCACACCAAAAAAATCAGCCCCTTCAAAAGAAGAAGGACCGCTTACCGGGTCAGTGCCAATGAGCTCTGCATCGTTATTTCCAGGGGGTTGAGCGAGATATACGATATTTTGACTCACCTGACGTTTTTGTACAGCGAAGCAAAAAAGATTTACAGTCGCATGAAGGCCGAATCGGAGAGCCTGACCCTTGAATGGCGGTCGCTCGAAAAGACTATGGCCTCCATGAAAACACTGGACGCACATCAACTGGACCAGGCGTTGTGGAACCTGAGTATTATCCTCGGCCGGCCTTATCAGGAAACCCGCGACACTTACGACTACCTGGAAAAAGGAAAGACGGAGCACAACAGCAACAACGGCCTTTTCTCGATCATCCACCAGCTCGGCAGGCGCATCGATGAGGAGAAAGCCTCTGCCGACAATGCCGTGGTGGTTTACCTGACGCCATCGCTGATCAACATTATCGGCCGCCAGAAGTACGGCATTCAGTGGGCCGGAGATATCAAGGCCAAACTGCTCGAGCGCAAGCTTCTGGACCGCCCCCTCCACATCATCAGTGCCAACCTGCACAGTGTCATCAACCTTCTATACGGTTATGCCGCTATGCAGGCGCATGACCCTTCAATGCGGGCAACAGGTGATCTTTATGATTTTTTTCACCAGATCAGGGATATGGGTCAGGCGGTCGTCAAAAAGGGCAGGGCAAAAGGCCTGTACGAGCTTATTGACCGTTCCGGCACCCACATCAACTGCCAGTTGATCGACACCGCCATGCTCGACGGCATTGCGCTTCACCCTGATCTAAAGTTCGATCTGGTAAAAGCGCCCCAGGAGAGACCGGTCCTGCTGGTCATGGATTATGCTTTTGGCGCCCAGGCCTTCGAGCTCATGGAAAACATCCTGCGGCCCTACACCTATGACAACACCACGCGCTATCTGAACGTCAAATCCATCTCTATCATGGGCAAGGCCGGTATTCTCAAAGGCAACAAGGGCGATATCATGCTGGCGACGGCCCATGTGTTCGAAGGTACTTCGGACAACTACATTTTTAAAAATGACCTGGCACGGTCTGATTTCAGCCCGGACGTGAATGTGTATGCCGGGCCAATGGTTACCGTTCTGGGGACATCGCTTCAGAATCGGGACATGCTTGAAAAATTTCAGTCGGATTGGAAAACCGTCGGTCTGGAGATGGAGGGCGGCCACTACCAGCGGGCAATCAGTGCCGCCATTATCAAGGGCAATATTTCCAACAAGGCCAAATTGCGCTACGCCTACTATGCCTCGGACAATCCCCTGGCTACCGGGCACACACTGGCGGCTGGTGCCATGGGTAAAGAGGGCGTAAGGCCGACCTACATGATTACCAAGGCGATTCTGGATAAAATATTCAATACTGGGAAGAAAATATGAATAAATTAGCAGCAACACTGATGTTGGTGACAATGCTGATCCTTGCCGGTTGTGCCACCGGCACCTACCATCCCACCAAACCACGTTCTGAATGGGCCAATGATCACAAGGATTGTGAACGGCGTGTGCGCGACATTGTGCGCGAGGATCCCGACATCTACGATGGCGACATGGACATGGGTCGGGATTTTGTCGTCAACCACCGATCCGAAGAGCAACGTATGGTGAAAGAGTGCATGCGCAGAAAAGGGTGGACATCCAAGAAATAAGGATTCAAGGATTCGAGGGTCCCAGGGGCCGAGGGTGTAGGCTCTTCGCTTTTGTTTTTATACGACGGGCGGCTAACGGCTACAGGCTTACCTCATTAACTGATGGCCAATAGCATTTTCACTTGGATCCTGGACCCTCGAATCCTAATCAACTGTCCACCCTGGCCGGAACCCAGACCATCTCGCCCCACCGGTCTATCTCGATTTCGGTCTTGTCCAGAAAGTTGACGACTCTCATCAGATCTCCTTAAGGTACATGGT
>JAFDAT010000416.1 GCA_019313725.1 Deltaproteobacteria bacterium | reverse complement strand
ACATGCTCACCTTGGAGCGATATCTCAATACGGGGCTTTTTCACGAGAGCCAACATAATACACCTCAATTACGATCTCCCCTTGTCGACAAGTCCAGCATGCCACATAACGATAATTTAAATGGTAGTGGTATGTTTCCTTACCCAAGGGTAAAAATTAACTTGACTTCAACTGATTTTCGCTTATAGTTCTTACTATGAACTATTTAATGCAAAATACACCCAATGAAATACCCGAACATCAAGTCGTTCAATTTCAACAATTGATCATGAAACTCTATCAGTGCTGTCAGGACAGAATGCGCTACCAGAGCGAGCGCTTCAACCTGCCCGATGCCGAGATGCGTTGCCTTCTTCTGTTTGGTGAGGAGAAATACCTGACCCCCAAAGGTATTGCCCACAAGATGAATCTGGTCAAAAGCCGTATCTCAAAATTGATTTCCGGTCTGAACAAAAAGGGTCTCATCCAGAAAATTGCCGACCCGGAAGACTCACGCACCACCCTGTTGAGCCTGACAACCCAAGGCCAACAAAAATTAAATGAAATCAATGTGTTTTTAGATTTTATTCACCAGGAAGTCTTGCAGCAGATGGAACCGAAGCAGCGGAATACGATGATGACCAACCTGGAGTTACTCAAAGCCTCCATGGAATCCATAAAGGAGTTGATGGTTTAGCAATATTCAATTATTTTAATTCTTTATATTAAACATTAACGATGTGGCACCAATTTTTAGTTTGTATAGGAAACCAAAAAATACCTTTAGATTAAATAACTAACTTATATAATGGTAATTTTTTAGTTCATATTAATGACAACAAGGAGGACATTATGGCTACAATCGAAGAACAGGTTGCTGAACTTAAAACACAGCTGGATGCCATGCAAAGCAAAACACCATCCAATAAACTTTCTATGATCGTTTTCAGCGGGGATCTGGACAAAGCCCTGGCTGCGTTTATCATTGCCACCGGAGCCACCGCCATGGGCATGGAGGTGGTCATGTTTTTTACTTTCTGGGGGACCACAGTAATGAGGGCAAAAAACAAAAACGTGGGTGGTAAAGACATGATGGGGACGATGTTCGGGGCCATGCTTCCTAAGGGTGCCGAAAAAGTCAAACTGTCCCAGATGAACATGGGCGGCATGGGAACCGCCATGATGAAAGCTTTGATGAAGAAAAAAAATGTGGCTTCTCTGCCGGAAATGATCGCCCTTGCCGAAGAACTGGAGGTAAAGATCTATGTGTGTGAAATGTCCATGGATCTCATGGGCTTCAAACGTGAAGAAATGGTCGATTACGAAGGCCTTTCCTTTGCCGGTGTGGCGACCTTTCTCGAAGAGGCTCAGAACAGCAAGGTCCAGCTGTTCATCTGATCAAATAAGAAAGGGTTCGAGGATTCAAGGGGTCCAGGAGCCGAGGGGCAGGTCATAGTTTTTAGCTCGTAGCACATCGCCTGCTATCAGCTACGAGCTTTGAACTATTCTTTCACTTGACCCCTTGAATCCTCAAACCCTTGAACCCTTTAGAACTTACGGATAATGGCTTACAACAAACTGGTTTGTAAATAGAACCCCCAATATAACGACACAAAGGAGAATAATCATGAGTGATGAAATCAAGGTCGACAAAGTTATGGACTTAAGTGGTCTGGCGTGCCCCATGCCGGTGGTCAAGGTCAGCAAGGGTATCAAGGAAATTGAAGTCGGACAGGTTTTGGAAGCTACCTCGACCGACCCCGGTTCCCTGACCGACTTTCCTGTCTGGGCGCGCACCAGCGGAAATGAAATTCTCAAGACAGACCAGGATGGCAAGAACATTAAATTTTATATCCAGAGAAAGAGCTAAAATTGTGCAATCTTCCTGGCTATCCCGACCGATTTTTCCCTAAAACAGGGAATTCGCTCACTATTGCAGACCGCCCCATCGCGGGGGTGAGTTCAAGCGGTAGAGAATGATCCCCTGTTATTAGAAAGTGCGGTGCCAGAACGCCTAGATTTTTGGTAAAATGCCGGAACACCCTGCCGCTCATTCTACTGAGATAGAAACTATAGCCCGCCTAACGACCGGCGGGTCAACCGTTCACATGATAGCGACGCAGTCGCGTTTAATAAAATCGTGGAACACGATTTTATGGGAGGATGTTTTGCAATCCCTTTATTATTTTATTCTGGTTCCCATGGTGTACGTTGCCTTTGCCGTTTTCATCATCGGAACGTGCATCAGACTTATCAGCATCTTCAAAGCGCCTGCCCATCCCACATCGTTGCAAATTTATCCGGAAAAAAAAGGTAAATTTCTGGCGGCACTCTTCGACGCCTTTCTTTTTCCCACAATTCGCAGGCACAAACCTGTTTTGTGGGTATTTTTGATCGTTTTCCACATCGGACTACTCCTTCTTTTCATCGGCCACCTGGAACTGATTTGGGATATGCCTGTTTTTCAGATCATTCCCCATGAACCGTTTCTGGGAAAAGGCTTTTTAGGCTTGATACTGGGAATCTGCCTGCTCTACTTTCTTTTCCGAAGATTTCTCTCTCCGGTCAAAGAACTCTCCGTGCCTGAAGATTACTACCTGCTGATCCTGCTCTTTCTGATCGTCATTTTTGGCAGTGAAATGGATTGGGCCCGGCGGATTTATTTTTATGAAGAGCTGACCGTTGACGATTATCGCGACTATTTTATCAGTCTCCTCGTGCTTAAACCGGAACTTCCAGACGGAATTATTTTTTCAGGCCACGCCTTCATGCTGGTACCCCATGCCTTTTTTGCCAATCTATTTCTGATTTTTTTCCCTTTCAGCCAGAGCATGCATTCGTTTTTGTCACTTCCCATCAACAAATTGAGACGAGGTTAGCCATGGACCCGGAAACCCGCGACGAACTTTTAAAACTGTTCAAAACCAAACTCAACCAGGCCATGCGGCTGTATCTTGAAACCTGCACCCGCTGCGGCGTGTGCATCGAGGCCTGTCACGTATACGCATCCACCGGACAGGTCAGGCATATAGCGGCTTACCGGTCTGAAATTATCCGGCGCCTGTACAAAAAACACTTTAAGCTCAGGGGAAAATTCTGGCCTTCGGTCGGTGAAGCCAAAGAACTCGACGACATGGCTCTGGAAGAACTTTTCGAGGCGGCATACTCCTGTACCGGCTGCCGACGCTGCATGGTCTACTGCCCCTTCGGTATTGATACG
>JAFDAT010000074.1 GCA_019313725.1 Deltaproteobacteria bacterium | reverse complement strand
CCGGCGCCAATCTTACCATGACCGGCGGTGATTATTCCTTTGAGCAGGCATTGACGGTCGCGGGGTTGATGTCCGGGGATGAACTGGACGGCTTTCTGGTGCTGGCTGCGGACGAGAACCACCCGAAGCTATCCCGCCTGTTTGACCCTTCGGTGGCAGAAGCAGCCTGTCCGGCAGATGGCGGCGGCGCCCTGTACCTAAAAAGAGGTGTGCATGCCTCCGCCCCGACGATCCGCCCCCTCTTTTTTGAAAGCAGCCAAAACAATTCAAACGTGCTACACAATCTTAGCAAAGCGATTGGAAAGCAGCGATCTTTCGATGAGCGTTATGGTGTGATTCTGGCCGGTCTACCTGCGGGCTGCCGCCGAACAGCAGCAATCCAGCTCAAGACCCTGCTTGATATGACCGGCTTCAGTGGTGTCGTCATTGACTACCGAAAATTTACCGGAGAGTTTGCCTCGGCCTCCGCCGTAGCGGTTGTGATGGCAGTGGATTTTTTACGGAAAGGTAACATCCCGTCACCGCTTTGTGATGGATCTGAAGCGGTACTGGGAATCAAGGGGGTCCTGGTGATTGGCCTGGGAGATTATTTTACAGCCATTGAGGTGATGAACCCGTGAAGATCCTGCTCGTTTCAACGAACACGCTGATGGAACCCTACCCGGTCTACCCACTGGGTCTGGATTACGTGGCCGGGGCTATCGAAAAGTATCACCAGGTGCGCATTGTCGACATGAACAGCCCGGACGGATTTGACGGGCTGAAAACCGCAATAAAAGAATTTTCACCGGAGATCATCGGACTTTCCCTGCGCAATATCGATAACACCGACACCACGGATCCAAGGGGATTTGTGGGACAATACCGGGCCATTGTGGATGTTATCCGCAGCCAAAGTGATGCTCGGCTGATATTGGGTGGAAGCGGGTTTACCATATTCCCGGCTGAAACCCTGCAGACGTTGGGTGCCGATTACGGCATCGTGGGCGAGGGCGAGAGAATATTGCCGTTGCTGCGTGCCATAAAAAACCATGACGATATCGAAAAGATACCGGGAGTTATTACACCCGGCCGCCAGGCCGTCACCCCGGATCCCTGGAAAGGTGAAATTGTCCGCAGGATCGAACCCGACCCGGGTTATCTTCGATTTTATCTTGAAAACGGCGGCATGCTGAATCTGCAGACCCAACGCGGCTGTCATTTTAAATGTATTTACTGCACCTATCCTGGCATTGAGGGTCGTCGGTTGAGACTTACGGACCCCGAAGAGACGGCCAGGGCTGCGCTCAAACTGCAGGCCAGCGGTGCCCGGTATTTTTTTATCACCGATTCGGTGTTCAATGCTGATTTTGATCACAGCCTGGCGGTGGCCAGGGCCTTTAAAAAACACGGGGTGTCCATACCGTGGGGGGCCTTTTTCACGCCCCTGAAGTCGCCGGCGGATTATTTTCAGACCATGGCGGATGCCGGCTTGACCCATGTGGAATTTGGGACGGATTCGCTGTCGAATTCTGTTCTGGCCGCTTACCGTAAGCCCTTTCGTGACCAACAGGTGTTAGATGTTCATCGTGCTGCCATTGATGCAGGACTTTATGTCGCCCACTATTTTCTGCTTGGGGGGGTCGGTGAAAACCGGGAGACGCTCGCAGAAACCCTCGACAAAGCCGATACCCTCGAGACGTCGGCGCTGTTCTTTTTTTGCGGCATGCGTATATATCCGGGAACGGAGTTGTACCGCATCGCCCTAAGCGAGGGGCAGGTGGAAGCGGGCCGCAGCATACTCGAGCCCGTATTCTACCGCTCGCCCATGATCGGTACGGATGACATTGTTAAACAGCTCCACAAAAAAGCAGGCGGCCGTATCAACTGGGTGATTGGTTCCGGCGGGGAAGAGACGGCGGCAACGATTCGTCGGCTGTACCAGCGTGGACATACCGGACCCATGTGGGAATACCTGATACGATTGAGTTAACGTCTTGTACAGGCATTTTTTTCAGTTGAACTATAAATGCATTTCAGATAAAAAACGCTGTTATTATGTGGTACCGGCTGAATAAAATCGAGCGTTGCGATGACAATAAAATAAGGGCTGATATTCAGGTGCCTCCGTCATCGCCCTGGTTTGACGGGCATTTCCCCGGGGAGCCCGTCTTACCGGGTTTGGCCCAACTCGGTATGGTATTTGATGTAATCAAAAAAGTGGCTGGCGGCAATTTGAAAATAGCGAGTGTCAGCCGGGTAAGGTTCAAGCGTATCGTGCGACCCGATGATCTGCTGAAAGTAATCGCCGCCCCCCTGAAAAGGGATGTGAAAGCGTATACCTTTCAAATCCTGATTCAAGATGAGCAGGTCAGCAGCGGGGTGATACGGTTCGAAAAAGAAGAGCGCGAAGGGTTTGCGCAGAAAATGTGAAGTTATTTTTGAGCGAGCCCTAATGGCTCAGGTTCAGTCCGGGTTGTTGCGTATCCATCTTTCCACCAGAACCCGGGCGGCCCAGCGCAGAAACACTTTTGTATAGTCGAACCCGGCAAGATACATACCCCATAAAAACACCAGGTGGGATAAACCGTAGAGCAGCGGGCCTCCAATGGCGATCAGCCAGGGTCGGTCGGCATAAACGGCAAAGAGCCCCAGAAGGGCGATGGCCGGCCAGGCAATGACATAGCTGAAACAGATAGCGGCCATTCCCATAACAGTGCGGTAGGAAGGTTTCGCCTTGAAGGCGCTCAGATCTGCCTTGTCGGTGATTGCGGAACGGACGTATTCGGTCCGGGATATACGCTCAATAATGCTCATGTTTTGATTAACTTTCATACCCGATAGCGCGCAACCGAGCATGGGAGGTTATTGTTGAAATGTTCTGGTAATCCTTTAAATACATGATGGGAAAATATCAACAAGGAAAATGAGAAAACATCGTCAAGGCTGGGATTATTTCGACAAAATTTACTGCATCTCCGTAAACGAGCGGGCAGACAGGCGCGTTGAGGCTCAGATTCAGTTCAAGACTGTCGGTCTGGGCGACAGCGTCGAGTTTATCATTGTTTCCAAGCATCCCCACAATTGTGAGGAAGGCATTTTTCACTCCCACATGGATTGCTTACGGAAAGGACTTCAGGCCGGGGCCGACAGCATCGTCGTGTTCGAAGACGACATTCTGTTCGATCGCTTTGATATCAAGGGACTCAAGAACTGTATCGATTTTTTATCGGGTATCGACCAGTGGAACACGTTATTTTTCGGATGCCTGGTTTCAAGGAGTCAAAAAACCGGGAACCCATCAGTTGTTAAAATAGATTATCGCTGCTCAGCGCATGCTTATGTGGTAAATCGTCATTTCGCGGAAACACTGATTAGAATCCCATGGCAGGGGGTTGCATATGATGACGTGTTGAAAAAATGGCCCGATTGTTATGCGGCCTATCCTGCTTTTGCTTTTCAGAGCAACTCCCCAACCGACAATGACCGGAACATCGGCCTGGACAGGATTCGAAGGTTATTGGGTGGAATCCAACGCATTCAGAAACGCAATGAGTTTTATCACCGCCACAAGACACCAATTATTGCAGTACATTCCATCATCATATTGGTAATTGTGAAACAGGTGTTTTTATGATCCCCCACGCATTGTACTGGCGCCGCTTGCTCGTCACGCTGGCAATCGTTACCCTGCTGTTTGCCGTCGGCTGGTCGCGCCTTGACATCGAAGCCGATGTTGTCGGTTTTCTGCCCCAGGGCGATCCCGTGGTTGCCGACGCCCTCTATATCTTCCGGAACCACCCGATTCAGGATCAGCTCATCATCGATATCGGTCTGACGGAGGACAATCCTGAGCTTCTGGTTGAATGCGGCCGGTGGGTCGAACGGCATCTGCGCCAGAGCGCGTTGTTCAAGACGGTGGGGCTGCAGAATTTTCAGTCCCTGATACCGGCGCTGGCAATGCACATACTGCACCATCTACCGCAGCTGTTTTCTACTGAAGAGCTGCGCCACCAGGTCGAACCGTTATTGGAGCCACAATCTGTCATCGACAAGATGTCCACCGTACAACAATCCCTGCTTAATCTCGAGGGCATCGGACAATCAGAATTCATTGCCAGGGATCCCCTGGGGCTGAAAGACATCGTAATGGCCCGGTTGGCACACCTGGCGCCATCACAATCGGCCATGATTTACAAGGGCCAGATCGTCTCGGAAGATGGACGGCATCTGATGGTTATTGCCGATTCCGCCGTATCGAGCACCGATACGGCCTTTGCCCGGCAGGTTGCCGACTTGATGGATACGATTGCCGCAGACGTTGAAGAAACCTATGGCGGGCTAGGCCACACGATTACCGTGACCCCCATGGGTGCTTATCGGGTCGCTCTCGACAACGAGCTGATTGCCAGAAAAGATGTACGCAATGCCATCCTGCTGGCGACGCTTGGTATCGTACTGCTGTTGATGGTCACCTTTCCACGGCCCTATCTCGGGGTGTTGTCGCTGCTGCCGGCGGTTGCCGGCACAGTGGCGGCTTTTTTCGTGTATTCGCTTTTGTATGAAACCATTTCCCTGATGGTGCTCGGGTTCGGCGGCGCCATCATATCCATATCCGTGGATCACGGGATTGCTTACCTGCTTTTTCTGGATCGCCCCTATCGAACTTTCGGCAAAGATGCATCCAGAGAGGTTCGGGCCGTGGGTCTGGTGGCAGCGTTGACAACCATTGGTGCGTTTTCATCTCTGATTTTCAGCGGGTTTCCCATCCTGGAGCAGTTGGGGCGGTTCACGGCTCTGGGTATCGCTTTTTCCTTTATTTTTGTGCACTCGATATTTCCACGGATATTTCCGGAAATGCCGGCAGCCCAATCAAGGCGAATGCCCCTCCAGGGCCTGGTCAACGCAATGGCCGGGTCCGGCCGCAAGGGATTGCTGGTGGCATTGGTTTTTGTGGTTGTCATGCTTTTTTTTGTCAAACCGGATTTTAATGTCAGCCTCGGTACCATGAACACGGTCAGCACGAAAACCAAGGCGGCTGAGGAGATGATTGCCCGGGTGTGGGGGCGCGTGTTCAACAAGATTTATGTAATGACAGAAGGGGAAACCCTGAGCGATCTGCAGGCCAAAGGGGATCGTTTGGTGGAAATGATGATACGGGAGCAATATTCGGGCCGGCTGTCTTCAGGCTTTGCCGCATCGATGGTCTTTCCGGGTGAGCAACGGCAACAAAATAATTTTTCGGCCTGGAAAGTATTCTGGAACACTCAAAGGGTGACCGCCCTGCATGAGGCCCTTGGCAGCGCCTCG
The DNA here is from genome assembly GCA_019313725.1 of Deltaproteobacteria bacterium. Classification (GTDB taxonomy): domain Bacteria; phylum Desulfobacterota; class Desulfobacteria; order Desulfobacterales; family B30-G6; genus JAJDNW01. The sequence continues at coordinate 5,908 of JAFDAT010000074.1, read as the reverse complement.
GCAGATCTCGGTTTTGCGCCGGATGCGTTTAAATCGTTTTTTGATTTGCTGACGGTTGAATCATATGCCCCCGCCCCTATGGTAATTCCGAAAAAATATTTCGGGTTGCTGGGCATCCGTGTAGATGCGGAAAACAGGAACTGGTTGCAGGTCAGCAGCCTGACAACCGGAAAAGCGTACCAGGCGGAAACGTTTCTCGACAAATACAGCGGTCTGGGTAAATTTTTCGATCCTGATTATTTCTCGCGGAAACTGGGGCACCTGCTGTTTTCTACCTTTATGAAGATGCTGGTGATCATCGGGTTGAGTGTTACGATCTTGCTGTTTTTCTACTTTGTGGACATTTCCTTGACGCTGATAGCCCTGCTGCCGGTTGTCTTTGCCCTGATCTGTACCCTGGGGACGTTGAACTTAATGGGCCGCACCCTGGATATACCGGCCTTGATGCTGTCCATGATCGTTATCGGCATGGGTATCGATTATTCGCTATTTTTTGTGCGTTCATATCAGCGTTACGAGGATGTAGCGCATCCATACTTCGGGTTGATCCGCATGACGGTATTCCTGGCCGGGACCTCAACCATTATTGGATTCGGTGTGTTGAGTACCGCCCAGCACTCCCTGCTGAAAAGTGCCGGTACGACCCTTCTTTTGGGCATCGGTTATGCCCTGGTCGGCGCGTTTGTCATTCTGCCGCCGCTTTTGAAATACCGGATGCGGGCCGGTAGAGAAGACACCCGCAAAAACGGCAGCATACAGGCACGGATATTACAGCGCTACCGTATGCTGGAGGCATATCCACGATTGTTTGCACGGTTCAAGATGCGCTTTGACCCCATGTTCACAGAACTGCCCAGTCTACTAAACCCGTCCGAAGGTGCCCAAACCATAATGGATATCGGCTGCGGCTATGGCGTGCAGACCGCCTGGCTGCTGGAGCGGTTTTCAGGGGCTGAGGTGGTGGCCATCGATCCGGCTGCGGATAGGGTTCGGGTCGCGGCAAGGGTTGCCGGGAAAAGAGCCAGCATAAACGTCGGCGGAGCGCCGGACATTCCCGCGCTCTCAACACCGGCAGACCTGGTGATCATGCTCGACATTGTCCACTATCTGGACGATGCAAAGCTGCGGTTGACCTTGAGTAACCTGCATGCCCGTCTGAAACAAGGCGGCCGCCTGATCATGCGGGGTACGGTACTGCCGGAAAGGCGATTCCCGCTGTTGTTTTGGCTTGAAGAATTCAAGCTCCGGCTCAACCGTCTGCCTTCCTATTACCGTTCGGTCAAGATCCTTCAAACCATGCTGGAGAAAACCGGTTTCAGGGTGGATGAAACCGGTTCTTCGGGTGAAAACAGCGAACTCCGCTGGTTGATCGCGACCAAAAGGGCCTCATGAAAGCAGGTGAGCGCTACAAGCTCAAAGGCCCCATGGCTGTGAAAACGGGTTTGCTCGCATTTTTGCTGGCAGGTCTTTTGATGATGGTTGAGGTCTGGCTGTCGATTGTCCCTTTGGCCGGTTTTCTTTTGACCTGTCTGGCGGCACCCTTTTTTCCCCGCATCGGCTTTTACGCCCCGGTAATTTACAAGGGTATCTCCGGCAAAAAAGCCGTGGCCATCACCTTCGATGATGGACCCGATCCGTTGACGACGCCCCTGCTGTTGAACTTTCTGGAAACCAGGGGCCTAAAAGCGACTTTTTTTGTGATCGGCGAAAATGCAGCTGCAAATCCGGGCCTGATAAAAAAAATCGTTCAACAGGGCCACCTTTTAGGCAATCATTCTTTCAAGCACAGCAGTCGAATATTTTTCAAAGAGATCGCCGCGGTGGTGGAAGATATAGAAGCGACCCAGAATGTATTGAACAGATGCGGCGTGCATACATCGGCCTACCGCCCGCCGGTTGGGATCGTCAGCCCCAGGCTTCACCCGGCGCTTATGCGAACCGGCATGGTTCTGATTAATTTCAGCTGCCGCCCACTGGATGGCGGCAACCGCTACCTCCACAACCTTTCCAATCGAGTGCTAAAGCGTATTCAGGGCGATGATATTGTGCTGCTGCATGACAAGCAGCCACCCGACAAAAAGCTGATTTCGGTCTGGATGAAGGCGATCGAGGAGATTGTGGACGGTATCGAAGCCAGGGGGATGAAAGTCATTCCGTTGTCGGACCTGATCGGAATACCGTTCATGACGCGACTATAATTTTCTCTCGCCCACTTCGTTAGAGCGCGCAGAGTCCACAGAGGGTTGATATTTTACCTTTGCTTGATATGACTATTTTAAATAATGGGTACGCTCGGGACGCTATTCGGAAAAGATATTTTTTACTCAGCGACGCATTACCGAGAGGCATTGTTCAACCAGCATGACAAGGTTATCGACCGGGCTGCCGTTGAAAAGCAGCTTATCCATCGATAACGACTCGAGGATGCCAAAGCCCGGCAGCGGATTTGAACCAACCGGTTCGAGCATAAAGAAAACGGCACCGGGCGGCACATTATCGGGCTGGCCAAAAATCCGGGGACAACCCGCCTCACAAACACCCCCCAGGATCTTGTCGTCGTCTTGCCGCGCGATATGCCCCAAGGCTGCATGCAGACCGGCGAGACCGGTCGGGTGCTGTTCAAAAACCATGTAATTGGTTCCGGTCAGCCCGAATCGAATGGCGGCCTCTCCCAGGTAACTGTTGGCAGATGTGTATGAAAACAGGGCCGGACTGGCTTGGGCCCCCCGGTTGGGGATTACCGTGTTGTAGTAGTCTACATCAGCACCCAGACAGCCGTAAACCGTTGTGCCCACGATACCGATATTCCGCTTGCATGTCCACGTGTCCAGGCCGGCATCCGCCAGCGCCAGTGCCGTAGCGGTCACACCCAGCCGGGAATAATCATCCATGCGCCTTAAATTGGGGAAGGGCTCTTTAAAGACATTTTCAGGGCGAAATTCCGGCATTCGTTCCAGAGGCATGGCAAAGTCCCGATGCGTTCTGGCACGTCCCATGCCGGCAGCCGTGACCCATCCGATTCCGGTAATTTCCGTTTTTATCGATTCCACAACAATTCCTTCACACAAAGAGCTTTCACCGCCCGCTTTGCTTAGCGGTTCAATTCTGTCTTAAGGCCCCAAAATAATCGCGGCATTAACACCGCCAAATCCTGAATTCGTGGTTAACAGGCAGCCGTTCGCAATTGCTTGCGTCTCAGCACTCACCTGCCCCTCGGCGCCCTTTTCCGGATGCGTAAACCCGATGGTCGGGGGAATTGTGAGCGTTGCGAGCGCCTTGAGGCCCAGGATGATCTCAATGCCGCCGGCCGCCCCCAGGGTGTGTCCGATGGCGCCTTTGACGGAAAAAATAGGCCGTTTGCGAGGACCGAGTATATGCTTGAAAGCATCCAGTTCCATCCGGTCGTTATAGATGGTGCCGGTTCCATGGGCACAGATAGCGGTGATTTCTTCCGGTTTTTTTTCTGCAGATTTCAGGGCTTTGTCGATGGCCTGGGCCAGGCCATGCCCCCCCTTGGCCGGTGCCGTGATATGGGCGGCGTCGTTGGTGATACCCCAGCCGCAGATAGTACCCAGCCGATCGCGTCCCTCACGTCCGGCCCTGGCGGCAGGCATTAAAAGCAGGGCTGCTGCGCCCTCCCCAAGCGAGAGCCCGCGACGGCCCCGGTCAAAGGGCTGGCACGGGGCTGGCGCGAGCGCTTTCAGGGAAGAAAAACCCGCAAAGGCGTATTCCGATACAATCTCCGCACAACACACCAGCACGGCCTCGGCCTGTCCGGACTCAATCAGAGCGGCACCTTGTGCCACGGCAATGGTGGAGGATGCACAGGATGCGCTGATGCAGAGCCCATTGCTTTTCAATCCTATTTGAGGGCTGATGTGTTCAGCCAGGGAAGAGAGCGGAATGTCCTGAAAACCAGATGGGTTGCCACGGCAGACCGCTTCCAGGTTGTCGATGCCAGCTTTTAAGGTTGCCGTAATAAGAGTGGCGTCAGATGGAACCGGACCCATTTGAACCATCAGGCGGTCCAGCAGACTCTTTATCAGGGAGTGATCCCGGGAAGGCTTGAGGTCATCAATTATGGCGGCAATTCCGGCCGTATAGTGTTCCTGGTCCACGGGAAATCGCGAAATTGGCCCAATGGCGGTTCCCTTTTGCATGAGCCGGCGCCACAAGGTGTCGATGTCGCCGCCTAGCGCGGTTACCAACACCGCATCCGTTACAACGGCCTGGCGGGGTTGTTGGTTTTCTGAATGAAAAGTATCCATCTGTAAGAGGGTGTGAACCACGAGTCTCTGAAAATGACAAGCAAAATTTATAAAGAATAAAAATTGACTTCTATCTGAAAGGCTGGTTTGTTATTAAATGTGCTTCATAATTCAACCGGACATGCCATCGTATTAAGCTGTATTTATTCTTTTTTCAGCATCTTGTATAAACTCATCGAAATAAAAGGAGGCCTGCCATGACAAGAAAAACACTTTTGTTAATTACCGGTTTATTTTTTCTTTTCGGCACCTTGGGGACAGCTTCGGCGGAAACGCTGGAATTGCTGACCTGGAAGGGCTATGCACCCAAAAACCTGGTGGAAAAGTTCCAGGAGGAAACCGGCATAACCGTGAAGGTGACCTATACCAACAACGAGGAAATGATCGCCAAGCTGCGTGCTACCCGCGGGGGAGGCTTCGACCTGGCTCAGCCCAGCCAGGACCGGATCTCTTCGGTGCAGGCCAAATACAAGATCTACCAGCCCATCGACCTTTCCAAGATAAAGGCCGAGCAGATGATTCCCTCCATGCTGGCGGCGGTAAAAAAGAACACCATGGTCAATGGTAAGCCCCACGCCGTACCTTTTTGCTGGGGCACTTCCGGACTGGTGGTCAACAAAAAGTTCGCTCCCAACGCGTGGGACTATTCTGACCTTTTGTGCACCTTTTACAACGGTCGGGTCAGCTATCGTTTGAAAAGACCCACCCTGATCGCGCTGGCGTTTGCCTTGGGTGAGAACCCCTTTGCCAAATACAGCGATCCGGAAGCCTACAAGGTTCTGATGGAAAGGGTGGGCCAGGCCATGATCGACGGCAAGGGGCTGGTCAAAAATTACTACGCCAACGGTGATGCTCTGCTGCAATCCATGCGCTCCGAAGAGGTCCATGTCGCCATGGCGTGGGACAACGGCGGCTGGAAATTGCACGCCGAGAACCCCAACATCGATTTTGTTCCTCCGCGGAGCGGTGCCCTGGGGTGGATTGATACCTTTGCCCTGCCGGCCAAAGCCAAGAATGTCGAGGGTGCCTACAAATGGATCAATTTTATGCTGCGGGCAGAGAATGCGGCGGCATTTACCAATGCGGAAAAATATGCAACCGCAGCGGTCGGCACCAGCCAGTTTCTGGAAAAATCTGTGCGGGATAATTTTTCCCGCAGTTTTTCCATTTTTCATATCGACAACATCAAGTGGTATCCGCCCGTTCCGGCCAGCATCGAGGCCATAGAAGGCTTGATACTGGACAAGGTTAAAGCCGCCAAATAAAAATATTGGGCCCGGAACGGGCCCAATGTTTTTATTTGTAATATCGTTTTCATATCATAAAATTATATAATGGGTATCGGTGCCCATTCCCAGACGAGAAAATTTATTCGCGTTCAAGGACGGGCAAATTAGCCATATGGGGATGGGCACTCAAGAGTAAAATGACTATAGATCTATCCGTTCAGAACGTCACCAAGCGCTTCGAGGAATTCATAGCGGTGGACAATGTCTCCTTTGAGGTCCCGGAGGGGAACTTTTTCTCCATTCTGGGGCCTTCAGGATGCGGTAAAACCACCCTTTTGAGGATGATCGCCGGGTTTACCGAGCCCTCTTCCGGAGCCATTGAAATTCGTAAAGAAAACATGGTGGGCCGCC
>JAFDAT010000415.1 GCA_019313725.1 Deltaproteobacteria bacterium | reverse complement strand
ACCGGCAGAGCCGGGGGTATGAGGAAGGCCCCTCGAAGGGGCCATGCTCTGCCGGTGATCGCTGATTTATACCAAGAATTTTTTTTGATGATTTTTTCAATCGTATTCATTGCTTGTCCCTTGGGGGATATTCATATTGTATACATTGAAGACCTTATGTGTTGAAAACCAATTGAAGGTGAAACTGGAACCATTTAATAAACAAAGATAAAATTCTTGGGTTTCACTCCCTTTTTAAGCCTCCGGCTTAGCACCATTGAAGGCTTTGATTACATTGCAATCCTCACCGGATCGGTAGAACCTTTTCAATNTAAGCCTCCGGCTTAGCACCATTGAAGGCTTTGATTACATTGCAATCCTCACCGGATCGGTAGAACCTTTTCAATTCTCACCGGCAGAGCCGGTGGCTTAAAAAGGGAGTTAGGTGAAGAGAAGCACCTTAACCTGGGTGTTTTCATCCAGGCCTTCCGTGTGCTTGTCTATTTTGACCAGGCCGTCGGCTCTCAGCATGGTGTTGATCAGCCCTGATTTGCCCAGAACCGGTTCGGCAGTAAAGTTATCGTTTTCTTCTATCAGTTTTACGCGTATGTAGTCCACACGTCCCTGGGACGAGGCAACACTTCGGTTTAACGTGGCCATACAGGCCGGCCGGCGGTGGTATGCGGGCTCAAGGCCGCCGACATGGTCGATGAAGGGCAGCACCACGGCGTGAAAAACAACCATGGCCGAAACCACGTGGCCGGGCAGGCCCCAGAAGGCCTTGTCGGCGATTTTCGCCAGTATAGTCGGCTTCCCGGGGCTGATTGAAATGCCGTGCAAGAGGAGGTCTGCATCGGGTATGGCGGAGAGCACCTCCACGGTGTAGTCGCGCATGCCCACGGAACTGCCGCCCGAAACGAGAAGCATGTCCGACTGCTCCAGGCCGTGTGTGCACAACGCCAGCAGGGCGTCATAGTCATCCTTGACAATACCAAACTGGCGCGGAATTCCCCCGGCCTGGATGATCTGTCCCGCAAGGGTATAGGCGTTGATGTCGCGGATTTTGCCCACTGCCGGAGATTCGTGTACCGGCACGATTTCATCCCCCGTGGAGATGATGCCGATCACGGGTTTTCTGAATACCCTGACCGACGATCTGCCGAATGCCGCCAGGAGACCTGTTTCCTGCGGCCGCAACTGCTGGCCGCGAAATAAAATGGTACGATCTTTTTCAATGTCTTCGCCGATGGCAACCATGTGTTGTCCCGGCGCCACACTTTTATAGACTTCGATGGTGGTTTCGTCGATGGCGTCGGTGTGTTCGATCATGACGACACTGTCCGCACCTTCCGGTAGCATGCCACCGGTCGAAATTCTGGCTGCTTCTCCCGGGCCGATTGAAAATGAGGGTATTTCACCCATGGCGATGGCCCGGGGAACATTGAGATAAGCCGGATTTCCGTCCGAGGCCCCGAAAGTGGATGCGGCCCGCACGGCAAACCCATCCATGATGGCCCGGGAAAAATCGGGCAGATCGACATCCGACTCGATATCCTCGGCCAGGATTCTGCCCGTGGATTCGTAAATGGGGATCTCCTCTTGTGCCAGCCGTTTAAAACCGAACCTCAATTCGAGAGCATCGCCCAGGTCGGTTACTTTGAAGAATTCTTTGGTCATAACAATAGGCCCTATGCGGCAAAGGATTTTGTAGCGTTGAACAGCATCCATACACCCACGATCACAAAAAATATGCCTGCGGCTATTTTGATATAGTGTTCGGGAAGATACTTGCTCAGCAGGGAGCCGAAAACCACGGCAATCAGTGTGCTCAGAACCAGGGCGATGGCGGCCCCTAAAAATACCGAGAGTTTGGGGTCACAGTCGGCAGCCAGGCAAAATGTTGCCAGCTGCGTTTTGTCGCCCAGTTCGGCCAAGAATACCATTCCGAAAGTGGTCATGAAAATGTGATAGTCTATCATATCATTATACCTCACAGCAGCTTCAATGCAGTTTTGGTTATATTTTCGACGGTGAAGCCGAATTTTTCCATATTGATACCGCCCGGAGCCGAGGCCCCGTAACCGGTCATGCCGACCACCAGGCCGTCCTGACCGATGTAGCGTTCCCAGCCCATGGCAAGGCCGGCCTCGACAGCGATACGTGTCTTGACCTCCGGTGGCAGAATCAGGTCCCGGTATTCCCGGGGTGCCGCTTCGAAGAGCTCCCAGCTGGGCATGCTGACAACCCGTGCGGACATGCCATCGGAGGTGAGCCTGGCGGCAGCTTCTATAGTGGCATGGACTTCAGCCCCCGTGGCAATCATGATAATGTCGGGTGTGCCGTCTGAATCGGCGAGCACATAGGCACCCTTTGCCAGATCCGAAGCCTTGCCGTGCCGGCTGTGGCTCAGAATGGGCAGCTTCTGCCGGCTCAGGATCAGGGCGACCGGGGTGTCCATCTGCACGGCCAGCCGCCATGCCTCTGCCGTTTCCGACATGTCTGCCGGACGGATGACGGTGATTCCCGGGATCGAGCGCAGGGCTGCCAGGTGTTCTACGGGTTGATGGGTGGGGCCGTCTTCACCTACCGCAATGCTGTCATGGGTGAAAATATAAATGACCGGCAGCTTCATAAGGCAGGCCAGCCGCATGGCAGGACGCATGTAATCCGTAAAAACGAAAAAAGTCCCGCCGTAGGGACGCACACCTTTGTGGAGGGCCATGCCCGACATAATCGACCCCATGGCATGTTCGCGGACCCCGAAGCGGATATTGCGGCCGTCATAAGCGTCTTTCTGGTATTCATGGGAAGCATCGATGTAGGTTTTGTTGGAAGGTGCCAGGTCGGCGGAGCCACCGATAAGTTCGGCGACTTCCCCGGCGATGGCATTGAGGGCTTTTCCCGAGGCCGCCCGTGTGGCAATGGGCCCTTCAACATCATAAAGGCTGTTCAAGCCCGCGTCCCAACCCTGGGGCAGCTGACGGTCAATGGCATTTTTCAGGCAGCCTGCTTCCTCAGGATATTTTTTTGCGTAGTCCGACAGTTGAGATTGCCAGGCATCCTCCGCAGCTTTACCGGCCTTGAGGCAATTGCGCATATGCGCCCGGGCATCCTCCGGGATGTAAAAGTCTTTGTCCGGCCACCCCAGATTCTTTTTGGTGAGCCGGATCTCCTCTTCGCCCAGAGGGGAGCCGTGCGCATCGGCAGTATCCTGTTTGTTGGGGCTGCCATAGGCAATGTGGGTGCGCAGCAGAATGAGGGTGGGCCTATCCTGTTCATCCCGGGCAACCTTAAGGGATTCGGCGATGGCAGCAGGATCGTTCCCATCCGCGACCCTCAGAACGTGCCACTTGTAAGCGGCAAAGCGTTGTCCCACATCCTCGGTGAAGGCAATGTCGGTGGAGCCTTCGATGGATATCTTGTTGTCGTCATAAATGCATATCAGGCGCGCGAGGGCCAGGTGACCGGCCAGCGAGGCCGCCTCAGCGGTAACACCCTCCATCATGTCGCCGTCGCCGCACATGACGTATGTATTGTGGTCG
>JAFDAT010000414.1 GCA_019313725.1 Deltaproteobacteria bacterium | reverse complement strand
GTTTGCCGCAACCGAAGTCTGGGGTGACCTGGTTCTGCTGTTTTTTGTGGGAATTTTTCTGGCGGGAGCTATCACCTACATGATTCCCGACGACCTTGTGGGGCGGTTCATGGGGGGCGGCCTCTCATCGATGCTGATAATGCTGGTTGTGGGCATCCCTCTTTACATCTGCGCCACAGCCTCGACGCCCATTGCCGCAGCCCTGATTCTGAAAGGCGTCAGCCCGGGGGCCGCCCTTGTGTTTTTGATTGCCGGCCCAGCCACCAATATCACATCCATGACCGTCCTTTTGGGACTGCTGGGAAAAAGGGCAACCATCATTTACCTGGGCACCATAGCGGTCCTGGCCGTCCTCTTCGGCCTGGCCGTGGATCAGATCTACGCCATATCCGGCATCTCGGCCCGGGCATCCCTGGGCCAGGCGGCCGAGATCATACCGCCATTCGCAAAATACCTGGGGGCTTTCCTGCTGATGGCTATTTCGATCAAACCGGTTGCCGCCTGGATCAGAGGAAAGTTCAACAAAACCGGCGGGCATAATCATGCCCCCGCCACCGCCCAGATACAGGATGCGGAGCAGGCGTCCAATGCAAATCCGCCGGTCTGCGCCGGTTCGACCTGAGGGTGCTCTCACTGACCGGTGGTCAGGTGAGCGGTGAGAAAGACAGAGGGCGGAAGGTCAGAGGACCAGAAAGTGAGAAAGAGTGCTGAGGACTGAGGGCGGAGTGACTAAATGCGGAATAAGGAATTCGGAATGCGGGTTAAACAAGATGAACCGCAAAGGAGTGTTTATTAAAAATAAAACAGCCGCCCATCGGATAGATGGGCGGAGATTTTATTTTTTAACGATATGTTATAACTAAATTATTTACCCTTCTTATTCTTTAAGGAAGCAGCGATAAAATCCCTGAAGAGTGGCTGCGGGTCCATGGGCCGGGACTTGAACTCGGGATGGAACTGGCATCCCAGAAACCAGGGGTGGTCTTTCAATTCCATGATCTCCACCAGTTCGCCGCTGGGGGAAACACCGCTGACCACCATACCGTTGGCTACACACTCATCCTTATATTTGTTGTTGAACTCGTACCGATGGCGGTGCCTCTCGGAAATCTCCAGTACCTTGTATGCCGCATGGGCCAGCGTACCCTTGCTGATATTGCATGAATAGGCGCCCAGGCGCATGGTACCGCCCTTTTCCGATGTCTCGTCCCGGATCTGAACCGTGTCGGTTTTTTCATCGTACCATTCATGCATCAGATAGATAACCGGGTGAGGCGTTGCCCTGTCGAACTCTTCGCTGTTGGCCCCTTCCAGGCCAAGAACGTTACGTGCAAACTCGATGACGGCGATGTGCAGCCCCAGGCATATGCCGAAATAGGGTATGTTATTTTCCCGGGCATAACGGGCTGCGCAGATTTTGCCCTCAATACCCCTGGAACCGAACCCTCCGGGCACCAGTATCCCGTCCGCCTCACTCAGTATACCGCTGCATGTGTCCGCATCGATGGTTTCCGAGTCCACGAACAACAGATTTGACCTGCAGTCGTTGGCAACCCCCCCGTGATACAGCGCTTCGTTAAGGCTTTTATAGGACTCGATAAGATCAACGTACTTGCCCACGATGGCAATCTTGACCGAATGCTTCGGGGTCTTGAATTTTTCTACAAAAGCCGCCCAGTCATCAAGATGCGGGGCCCGGGTCCAGATGTGCAGAAGCTCTACGATTTTATCATCCAACCCCTCTTTGTGAAACACCAGCGGGACTTCGTAGATGCACTCCACATCCTTGGCCGTTATCACGGCGTCCTGGCTCACATCACAGAAGAGCGCAATTTTGGCCTTGATGTCATCGGAAAGATACCGGTCTGTTCTGCACAGGAGAATATCCGGTTGTATACCGATACTGCGAAGCTCTTTAACACTGTGCTGGGTCGGCTTGGTTTTCAGTTCCCCCGCCGTCCCGATATAGGGCACCAGCGTAAGGTGTATGTAAATGATGTTGTCTTTGCCCGCATCTGCCTTGAACTGTCTGATCGCTTCCAGAAAAGGCAGGCTTTCGATATCGCCGATAGTACCGCCGATCTCCACGATAACCACATCCACCCCATCCTGGGCCAGTTTAATGCTTTTTTTTATTTCGTCGGTGATGTGGGGAATCACCTGCACCGTACCGCCCAGATAATCGCCCCGGCGCTCTTTGGATATGACGGCATCGTAAATCTTGCCGGTCGTAAAATTGTTGTCGCACCCCAGTTTGGCATGCGTAAAACGCTCGTAGTGCCCCAAATCCAGATCGGTTTCCGAACCGTCGTCGGTTACGAAGACCTCCCCGTGCTGAAACGGGTTCATGGTCCCCGGGTCCACATTGATGTAGGGGTCCAGTTTCTGAATCGTTACCGTGAGCCCACGACTTTCCAGCAGAGCACCAATCGCGGCCGAAGCCAGTCCCTTGCCGAGAGAAGAGAGAACTCCACCGGTTACAAAAATGAACTTCGTGTTATCGGCCATGCATTCACCTCGTTACTCATATTTTTTTCTGAATTCATCTATGGTTTCCTGAATCTCGTTCAACTCGTCTGAAATCTTTTCGTCATCCGTTTCCATTGTTTCCGCAAGGTGTTCAAATCTCAGCCGGGAAATATCGAACAGCTCTTCCGGGAATACCGGATTTACCTTCATTTGATCAACCCTGATTTCCCGCACCAGAATATCGTCCTGAAAAAACTGTATGTGCATGGGATACCATGCGCTGTTCACCTGCCGCCAGTCACGGTAACGAATCTCCCGCATAAAATGCCGGCCGTCAATATCCTGCCCCGGCATCAGCCACCTGACCGGTTTGAAAGTCTCCTTGTCCACCCAGACCTGATTGACGCGTGTATCCCGCGCCTCCGTGCCCATTACCAGCACAATTCCGTCCTCGAAGCGTTCAAAGCTGGTAGCGGTGATATCTACACCGAGATAGGACAGTCTTGCCGCCAGAAGCGCCCTCGAGCGGTACAGTAAAATATCCTTGTAGCGGTCGAACTGGAATTCGTCGGTAACCGCTACCTTGCCGTCGACGATGGTCAGGCCGTCACCATGGGCCACGAGCCAAATGCGCTCCGCATTTTCAGACCTGGAGTCACAACGGAACGTGTGGGGAAAAACGTACCGCACGGTTTCGCGGGCTTCGATGACCCCTTTGTCGAAAAAGTCGTCATAATACATC
>JAFDAT010000413.1 GCA_019313725.1 Deltaproteobacteria bacterium | reverse complement strand
CGCGCCGTCGCCAACCGGGGCACACATGGCCCGGGTCAGGGGAAAGGCCACCTCACGGTCCTGCATGACCTGTTCGATGGTTTGCGGAAAGGTGTATTTGGCCAGCGGATTCAAGGTCGAGTTGTTGTGGGCCTTGGCGGCGATAGCTGCCAGCTGCCGCTGGGTGGTGCCGTATTTTTTCATGTGATTGCGGGCCCCGTGCGCATAAAAATCCATGAACACGGAATGGCCTTTTTTGCCATCTTTCTTTTTAACTTCGGCCCCCTGATCCTTGGCTTTGCGAGCCTCCTCTTCCCTGCGCTTCTTTTCAGACGCCTTCCAGGACTCGATCCATTTCATGGTCTCCTCGACGTCGGTACCCGCAATAAATCCCTGAAACGATTTTTCTCTGTCCTTTTTGGTCTTGGCTTCGAAATACATTTTTTCGGCGCCGATAGCCAAAACACAGTCATAGACACCTGCCTTGACGGCCATCCAGCCCGAATGCAGCGCCGTGCTACCGCTGGCACATGCATTTTCCACATTGATCATGGGAATCTTGTCCAGACCATTGGCGGTGAGTGCCACCTGTCCTCGAATGGAATGCTGAAAAGCAGACATGCCCCAGCCGGTATTGGAAAACCAGGCCGCCTCAAGATCGTTATTCTCCAGTCCGCAGTCCGCCAGCACCAGTTTGAGGGCCTCCCCGGTCAGCTGTTTTACACCAAGATCCAGGTGCTTGCCAAACTTGATCATGCCCACACCGTACACATATACATTATCACTCATTTTTTTCTCTCCGCCTTGTAGTTATAATTTGCTTCTTATTCATTAAAAACATTATCTAACCTTTTCCAGGCAATCGGTTTTAGACTAAAAAATCCACTGCCGCTAACGACAATGTTTCATTAACCCCGTCCTCGATCATGCCCGCCCGGGCATCCCTATACATCTTCTCGATGGGGTATTCCCTGGCAAGGCCGTAGCCGCCAAAAATCTGCATGGCTTCGCTGGCTACAAATGTGGCCATCTCCGTTGCCAGGCATTTGGCGGCCACCGCATGTGTACCGGACGGCGCATCGGAATTGGCTGCATTGTAAAGTGCCATTCGGCGGGAATTGGCGCGTACGGCTTCCACCATGGTAAACATTTTGAACAATTTCAGCTTGACGTTCTGGTGTTCGAATATGGGTACCCCTCCCTGGATACGCTCCTGGGAATATCGAAAGGCTTCATCAAAGGCGGCCTTGGCCAGCCCGGCATATATAACTGCCATGCCGCCGTTGGCGCCTGCCAGGATGGTTTCACCCATGCCCACCATAAATTCTATGGCTTCTTCCCCGATGACCATATACTGCTTGGGAATACGTGCATCCTGAAAGATGATGGATCCCTGGTTCAAGGGGCGCTGGCCCATTTTGTCCAGGGGTTTGTCTTTGGTAATTCCCGGCAGGTCCAGGGGGATGATCGCCAGACCCGAACCGGCCATGCCCTTTTCCGGAACCAGGCCCACGTGCAAAACCGCGTGGGTGGCAATCGTGCCGTTGGATACCCAGGCCGATTTCTCACCGTTTACTATATATTCGTCACCTTTGAGGACGCCGACAACCGACGGCCCGCACTTGGGGTCTTCTCCTCCCAGTGACCAGTCGCCGCCGTGATCCGGTTCGGTAATGGCCCAGCATCCGATCATCTGGCCTTCTTTATCCTCGCAGTAGTCGTGGGCCATCTGGTTCAATTCGGGTACATGCTGAAAAAGTGCCGCAAAGTTGAAGGGCATGTTGGAAACACCAAGGCTGACGGCCAACCCCACGTCACCATAGCCCATTTCTTCACCCATCAGATAAGCAGCCATAGGGTCCAGGTCCTCGGCCATGCCGCCTAAAGCCTTGGGCATCTGCAGCATATGCAGGTCCATTTCCCTGTAGGCCTTGAACGCATCCCACAGCACAGAGTCTTTGGCAATCACCTCGGCCGGATCCGGCATTTTATCCAGTTCGACACCCACGGGCCGCATCACTTTTTTGGCAAACTCATGGGCCTCCTTCTGCATGGCCAGTACTTCTTTGCTCACGTTCAAATCAATTTCTCGATACGGCATCGGTTCTCCTTTGTGATTTCGTGATAAATTTTCATGCTCGCCTGCGCACAACGCAGTATTAACCATAGGTTTTCATTAAGATATTCATGGTTTCATTTTAGTTGAATTTCCAAATTTGGCTAACCTTCCAATTCTATCTGCAAAGCTTCCAGTGTACGGCTCACCATCCCGTAGTAACCGATGGTGGTGGTGAGTTCCACGATTTCTTTTTGCGAAAGAAATGCTGCAATCCCTTTAAACGTTTCATCGGAAGCCCGGATACCCAGAGCCAATTCGTCGGTGTACTGCAGCACGGCCCGCTCCTGGTCGTCAAAACAAGCAGCATCCACCCAATGGGAAAGGGCATCGACCTGCTCCTGGCCGGCACCGGCCATCAAGGCGATGGGTACATGCTTGGTCCACTCGTAATTTGATTTGGCCAGGTCACCGACCCGCAAAATGGCCAGTTCGCGCAGTTTGGGGGACAGGTCGCCCTTCATCAGCAGGGTGACCCCCATGCGGTTCCAGTCGCGGCATATCTTGGGGCTGTGCGCCAGAGCTTTCATCAGGTTGATAACCTCGCTGCCGCTGTCTTCGATTTTCTGAAACATCTGCCCCACCATGGGGTCTGCCTCATCTTTTTCCAGTAATTTAACACGTGCCATTAAAAACGCCTCCTTAATATTTTACTACCGGCTTCGCCAGACACCGAAGACACAGAGTGGATTGCCCTACATTGGCAACACTCTGATTATTCATATATTATTTCGACCGGCAACATGCACGGTCATGTAGCCCAGGGATTTATCCCTGCCAAAGCTGGTTGCGGGACAGCCTGTTGAGCCCTGCCGGAACTTGATAGTTGGGCGTTGGATATTCAATTCCGGTTATCCGGGTTGGGAATCAGTCGCCAGTCCCCCCGAACCAGGCAGCTATTTTTTGTGAAAACATCAGGTCCCCGGTAATCTTCAGCTTGCCGGTGGTGAAGGCCTGCATGCCGTTCAACTCACCGGTGACCATACGCAGGTAATCGGGCAGGCTCAGGGCCAGGGTCACCCGTGGGTTTTCGGCCGGACCTTTTGCCAGTGTGCAGGCCCCGTCGGCCACATTCAACTGGTAGCTCATCTCACCGGCCGGGCTGTCGATCACATACTG
>JAFDAT010000073.1 GCA_019313725.1 Deltaproteobacteria bacterium | reverse complement strand
CCTTAGCAACACAGGATCTGAAGTTCTCCGGCGTTCCCGAAGGGTAAACAACATGGCAAAATAGATGCCATCCTTCGAATTCACCAGGAGGGGCATCCAAGAAATTGCGCTATCGCTATGATATTGGGTATAATAACAATCTATTATCTATTATTTGCCATGTTGTTTATGCAACCATAGGGTGAACCTTGTGCCCTTGTGGTTGTCATTCATATCGATAACATTGTACGGAAAAAAACATGAAACCTGTACTGATCATCAAGCTGGGCGACACTATGTTCGACCTGGCCAAACGCCGAGGGGATTTCGAAGACTGGTTCAGCCAACCGCTGCAGGTTGCATCACTCGACACACACGTGGTCGATCCCCGCAGGGGAGACATGCTGCCACCGCCTTCGGAATATGCAGGTATTCTGCTGACCGGCTCCCATTCCATGGTCACCAATAAAGACGAATGGAGCCTTCAAACCGCAGCCTGGCTGCCCGGGGCCGTTCGGGCCGGTGTGCCGCTTCTCGGGGTGTGTTATGGTCACCAGTTGCTGGCCGCCGCCCTGGGAGGTACGGTCGGCAACCACCCGCGCGGCATTGAAATGGGTACCGTTGAAATCATGCTGAAGCCGGCGGCAAAAAATGACGCCCTTTTGAAAATGCTTCCTGAAACCGTGCTGGCCCACGCCAGCCATTCCCAGACCGTGTTAACGCTTCCGCCGGATGCCGTTTTACTGGCATCCAATGATTGGGACCCACACCACGCTTTTGCCATCGGTGACTGTACCTGGGGAATCCAGTTCCACCCCGAGTTCGACGCCGAGATCATGGCTGCCTATATCAAGGCTTTCAGCGAGTATTTGAAAGCGGAAGGCCAGGACCCTGACCGCCTGCTGAAGCAGGTCAAGGAAACGTCCCACAGCCGGCAGGTACTGGAACGGTTTGCAGAGATAGTCGTTGAAACATCTTCCCATGATAATTTATCATGAAGCCCCATAAAGCCATAAATTCTTTTAGTTCCGAGGAATTTACTTTTCGACCCGATATAGTTGCCTATTCGGGATAGAGGAGGGCAAGTGTGCATTCATCAACCTTATTTTTATCGTAGTTCATTTTTACACCCCTTTGCAGAGAAAATGATTTACTGGCTAAGCTTGGAGCTGGCAATACGATTGAGGCTCACACCAGATTCAGCGGCCTGAACAGCAAGTTTTCGATGAACATCTGGAGGAATTCTGACCATAAACTTGCCACTGTAGAACCTGCCGGCAATAGGCTCCGGAATTGACTCTTCAGAAGCACTCATATCTTTTACAACATCGGCGACCAATTTTCGGATACCTTTAAGAGCGGTTTCCGGAGTACGGGCAAGCCAGCTGAGGCTAGGAAATTCCGTGCATAATCCTACATATTCACTATCATCTCCGGACCCGGTTACACGGTACGTATATCGACCATTTTTCAGTGACATGGTCAATCTCCAATTTTTCAAGAGCCAAAAGCACCTGCTTTACTTGATATGCTTTGGCTTTTTCTTTGCGGTGTAGTAGTCTGTTTTGCTTGGAAGATCGAAACAAACTCTTTTGATCCGATAATTCCGGAATCCGTATATTTCTCCAAATGGGTTATGGTTGTTCTAATGGTGTTAACCATAACCAGGTTGTCAGCATTTTAAGGGCGAGTGGGCGCAATCGCTCTCATCGCTGGACTCCTTACTTAGCTTCGAAGCTGAACTTCTGTCCGCCAATTGCCGCCTCATACATCAAGCCGCCCTTGGTGTGAACAAATACGGCCATACCTTTGCTATAGCTTGCCTTGGCCTGTTTGCCGGTTTCAGAACCAGCGCTTGCGCCGGCTGTAGTACCTTCGGTACCGGCCTTGGCTTGAGCACCGGCGGTGATGGCTACCGCTGATGCTGAGGCGTCAAACTCGAATTCCCCGCTGGTGAAATCATCGTAGACCCTTTTGTCTTCGAAGAAAATCATCTCGCTGAAAGCCTGCCCGCCAGCCTGCAAACCAATGCTCACTTTCATAAGCTTTGATTCACCGGTGACCTTGCCCCCCTGATACACCTGGCCTTTGCCGTAGGCGCCGCCGATACCAAGGCCGCCTTTACCAATGGTCGGGAAAACTACATATCCGTAGGCATTGTCAAAAAAAGGTTGGACTGCCGGAGATTTTTTAAAAACCTCGATTGTATTCGAAAAATCGTCAGCATGCGCTGTCCCGACAAAAAATACAGCTACCAATAAAGCCATAATAACCGCAGATCTATTATATTTCATAATACTCTCCTCCTTTAAGTTTCTAATTATGCAATGTTTGCCTGTAGCAAAATAGCGCTACAGACTGGAATTTTGAGACATCGGTAAGATTAGTTTGCAATAAAGGTGCCAGGACAAAAAAGTACTATCTTACTCTTATTACTACAGTTTTAAGCTCAAAATAGTGTCTCACAAATTGATAATCAATACACTTTTGTTTCATTAATACAGTACTAAATTGTTAAGATAAAGATTTGCGGAGAGGAATCAGAAGAAATTAGAACCATTGGATTAAATATTTTTGACATCACAATATCAATCCGAATACAGATAAATAGACCAGTTCTAATCCGAAATTATCTGACCATTATTTATTCTGTGGAAAAGACTACAAATGTAAATGACAACCGCACAGTAACTGACGGATATGAAGCCTTGAACAATTTTAGAGAGTTGCCGTGGGCGTTGATTATAATTTATATCAATAATCAATATTATCAGAATGTTATATCAAATTATAACCTATTTTACGGTGGTTTTAAGCGTTGATTTCTTCACTTCCTCATGATTTATATTTAAATCTAAGGCTTTATTCACTATAGAATATGGAACGAGGGTTCACGCTGACAGAAAATTCAATTAAAGGAGTAACGAGCCATGTACATCAATGGGAAATGGATCTCTCAAGCCGATAAGACCTTTGCGGTTTACAATCCGGCGACAGGCCAGAAAATAGGGGAAGCCGTTGACGGCGGCAGTGAAGAAGCTGCGGAAGCCATTCAGGCAGCCCATACCGCTTTTCTCTCCTGGTCGAAAGCCACCGCTTATCAACGCTCCAGGTATCTTTACGACGCCTACAGGATCATGGTGGAGGAAAAGGAGCATCTCGCCAGGGTCATGACCGAAGAGCAGGGCAAACCCCTTAAGGCGGCCAGAAATGAAGTTCAATACGGGGCCGACTTTCTGCTGTGGTTCGCCGAAGAAGCCAAACGGGTGTATGGCGAAACCATTCCGGCACCCCGACCTGACCAGCGTTTCATGGTCCTGCACCAACCGGTGGGTGTCGTGGGCGCTGTCACCCCCTGGAACTACCCCATATCCATGATCACGCGCAAAGTGGCGCCGGCCCTGGCAGCAGGCTGCACCATTGTGCTGAAACCGGCGGAAGCCACCCCGCTCTGCGCCATGGCGGTATTTAAAATCCTGGAAAAGGCTGAAATCCCTGCAGGCGTGGCGAACCTGGTTACGGCCCTGGATCCCGCTCCTGTAGGTCAGGAATTTCTCTCCAACCCCCTGGTCCGCAAACTGACCTTCACCGGGTCCACAGGTGTGGGCAAACTGCTGGCCAAGGGCGCGGCGGAACAGATGAAGCGTATATCGCTAGAATTAGGCGGCCACGCCCCCTTCATCGTCTTTGACGATGCCAACCCTGTCTACGCTGCCAAGGGTGCAATGCTCGTCAAATTCCTGAACACCGGCCAGGCTTGCATCAGCCCCAACCGAATCTTTGTGCACAAAAGCGGTATAGACGCCTTTCTTACGGAAGCGCGCAAAAGGGTTGCGGCCATGCAAGCCGGCAACGGCCTGGACGAAGGTGTGCGTATCGGCCCCCTGGTGGGTCCCGAAGCTATTGAAAAAGTTGAACGACAGGTACAGGATGCTCTCGACAAAGGGGCCGAACTGGTTATCGGCGGCAAACGCCTGACCGAAAACGGCCTGGACAAAGGCTATTTCTACGCCCCGACCATCTTGAACAAAGTAACGCCGGACATGCTTATTTACAGGGAAGAGACCTTCGGTCCGGTGGCACCCATGATTGCCTTTGAGTCGGAAGAAGAGGTCATCGAAATGGCTAATGACACGGTGTACGGCCTGGCATCTTACGTCTATACACGCGATATTTCCCGGGCCATGCGCATGTTCGAAGCGCTGCGTTTCGGCATCGTCGGCATTAACGACATCAACCCCACGGCAGCGGCAGCCCCTTTTGGCGGCATGAAGGCGAGTGGTCTCGGCCGGGAGGGAGGCCGTGAGGGCATCGCCGAGTACCTTGAAACCAAACTTGGGGGATTTTCAATTTAGTTCGAATTTTCGCCAAACCGACAGCACCCACGGGTATCAGACGCTATTTACCCCAACGTTACAAAAGCCGGAGGGCAAACAACATGGCAAAATAGATGCTATCCTTAGAATTCACCTGGGGGAATATCCAGGAACTCATGCTATCGATAGGATATTGCATATAATAACAACTCATTATCTATTCTTTGCCATATTTTTGAACGATACAGGTCATGTTAAAATTTCCTTCACTTTCTTACCGGACAGGAAAAAAATAAATGGTATCCCCAGAAGCCCGGCGGCAGCACTGATGAAATAGGTTGTGCGCAGACCATAGAGATCGCCCAGATAACCCACAACCACGACAACGGCCGAACGCGCCATAAAAGACATCATCATAAAAAAACCGTTGGCGGCAGCAGGGCTTGCCTTGGCATTTTCCTGAACCAGTGCCAGCATCACCGGTGTTGTAGACAGTAACATGAACCCGGTAAACAGGAGAGCAACAACGCGAACCCATCCGCCTGCCCATGTAAACACAAACAGGCTGACAGGCGCTCCGATCAATGACATGAGCAGAACCCGCCTGCGTCCCAGGTAATCACTCAGCGAACCGGCCGTCATTACACCAATCACACCGGTTGCTTCGAAAATTGTCAAGGCAAAGCCGGCGAGCCACAGGTTGCCTGTTTCCAATTCGATGAAGGTCGGCAAAAATGCCGTCATGGATGCATGCATAAACCCCCTGGCAATTAGAATGAAGGACAGGGGTATCAGGATATGCTGCATTTCCTTCCATGTTTCCCCGACCGGGGTCTTGCGTGATGGTTTTTTATCAACGGGCACATCTCGAAATCGTAAATATAGCCAGACAGATGCCAGGATACCCACAACCATTACCGGATAAAATCCCTCCAGCCCCATTAAAGAAACCGCTCCCACGGCAACCATGGGTCCGATGGTTCGTGCAAACTCCCCGCCGGTCATAAAAAAACTCATCCCCAGGCCAACCTTTGAACCTGACAGCCTGGAAATCATCACCGGGGAGGGCACATGAAATACTGCGATGCTGATCCCGGCAATGAAAAGCAGGATCAACAGAACGCCATAACTGGGCGCAACACCGATGAGACTCATGGGAATCGCTGTCATGGCCGGCGCTAAAATGATGAAATAACGCACACTGATACGGTCGGCCAGGGACCCGATATAGGGATTGAGCAGTGCGGGCAGCTGCATGACGGTGGACAAAAATCCCGCCCGGGTCAATGACATAGAGAGCTTTTCAATAAGAATGGGCAGCAGCGGCGCCAGAAAGCTTGAATATACATCGTGGATAAAGTGACAGGCAGATAAAGCGATGACCCGCGTTGTCTGAAATGTATCGTTGTTAACCGATTGATGCGTGGTCCGGGCCATGTCGATATTATCCTTTTACATGAGTAATTCAACTTCCGGCTTTGGTTTTGAGATAGCTAAATATGTGATCCGCCGGCGATTTTCGTTGTCTGAGTCGCTATTCATCCGCTTTGATGAAAGCGTAAATCTGTTCATCACGCGTTGAAAGCGGCTGCCCCTGTTCGTAAAGCTTATCAAAAAAATAATGGTAAAAATCATGCCGCAGGCTGTCCCGATTCGCCACCACGAACCAGTGGTTTCTGGTCCAGATAAAAGGAGAGCGATTTACATTGCCGGTTTCAAATATGCCGG
Source organism: Deltaproteobacteria bacterium (assembly GCA_019313725.1). Taxonomy (GTDB): domain Bacteria; phylum Desulfobacterota; class Desulfobacteria; order Desulfobacterales; family B30-G6; genus JAJDNW01. Next base: position 14,599 of record JAFDAT010000073.1, on the reverse strand, counting down.
CGATGGCTTCATCCTTATCGGCAATGATATCTATCGACTCACCGCCCAGCTTTTGCCTGATAGTGTCGTAATCCGGGTGAAAAACCTGGATATCATAAACCAGATCCATGGGCCCCATGGATACAAGACGGATAACGACCCCCCGCTGGACGGCCCGATCGATATTATCCCTCAAACGCTCCCATGTTTCCGGAAAAAGGCGCAGATAAAGCTCCTGCCGGGCGGAATCGATGATGTCCGTTGCCTTGGAAAGCACTTCATCGACGCCGTTGAGCGTAAACAGGTATTCAAAACTGGACTGTTCAACCATTGCGTCGAGCTGATCGTCCAGGATTTTAAGGTTGGATTCGAACTGACCGCGCAGGCGCTTTTTCAATTCCTCGAAAGGCAAGGGCACATACAGCCCCTTCTCAATCTCAAAAACCAGCTTCTTTTTCACAAGGCCGCGAAGAACGTCATAAACTCTCGACCGGGCAATACCGGAAAGCCTGCTCAGCTGGGAACCATTGGTTGGATGCTTGGCCAGCAAAGCCAGATAACAGGATGATTCGTATTTTGAAAAAGCCAGATCCCTTAAAATTGCCGTAATATCCATGAATCCCTTCCTTTTGTCGCTAACCCGGTCACAACCAGAAATAACACCTATCAAGATCAAGCAGGCAACCCCAAACGCTGCATTCCCCAAACCGCGCTGGGAATCCGCAGACAACCGTCATACCCCCTGATTTTTTTCGGATAACGGTACATAAATATTTAAGATTTGTCAAATTTTGCAAAATCAACTCCGGATCTTGATGACCTTCGAAAGGATGCCACCGGAACATTTAAAATTGATGTCGCCCTATGGCAAACTGGAAAAATATTGACAATCTTGCGTACCCATGTTATTTTGTTGCTACCTAGTCAGCAACAATGATCCGCTTAAAGGAGATTTCCCATGCTGAGTACACCCATGAAATTGCATGATGCGCCTGTGTTCGGGTTTTCTAATACAACCGATGCCTCGGTCCGCGCCCTGGAACGAGAATCCGGCGCCAATCATTATGAGCGGCTCGAAGTGGTTGCCAGAACAGCTAAGGGCAGTTGGATTACCGATGTAAACGGCACCACCTATCTGGATTGCCTGGCGGCATATTCGGCCGCAAACCTCGGCCATCACCATCCAAAAGTGGTCAATGCCATCATGCGTGCGCTGGTGGGTAACTATGCCTCGGTCATTTCAAATGTCGTGTACACAGATCCTCTGGCACTGTTTCTATCTAAAATGGACGAATTTGTCCCACAGTTGGGGCCGCGGTTCGGTAAAATCGGCAATAAGGTCATGCCAAAAAACGGAGGGGTGGAATCCGTTGAAACCGCTATAAAAATGGCCCGCTACTATGGCTGGAAGAAAAAGAATATTCCCGACGGCAAACAGGAAATTATTGTTTTCGACAACAATTTCCATGGCCGTATGATTACGGTGATCTCCTTTTCATCCCAGTCTAAATATCGAGACGGTTTCGGCCCGTTAACGCCGGGATTCGTATCGGTTGAATTCGGCAATCTGGATGCCGTAAAGGCCGCTATAAATGAAAATACCTGTGGTATTTTAGCTGAACCCATGCAGGGAGAAGGCGGCATGCAAATACCGCCCGCCGGATTTTTGAAAGGGCTGCGTAAAATTGCCGATGAGCATGATCTATTGCTCCTGCTTGACGAAATACAGGTCGGTCTGGGGCGTACGGGAAAAAACTTCTGTTTTCAGCACGACGATATCGTTCCCGACGGCCTCATCCTGGGCAAAGCTTTGTCAGGCGGACTCATTCCCTTGTCCGTATTTATTACCAATGCCAAATTAATGGATATGGCCTTTCAGGTAGGATCGGATGGTTCGACATTTGGCGGTTATCCCCTGGCCTGTGTTGCCGGTGTAGCGGCATTAGATGTGCTTCAGGAAGAACAACTGGCGAAATCGGCTGAAATTCAAGGGGAAAAACTGAAACAAAATATTATGCGCATTGCGGTTCGGTCGAAAGATATCAAGGAGGTCCGGGGAAAGGGCCTGTTCATCGGCATTGAAGTTAAAAATGGTGATGCCATGCGCTTCTGCCGTAAACTGCTTGATCTGGGTATCATCGTCAATGACAGTCACGGCCATACCATACGCATCTCTCCGCCACTCAATATAAGTGATCCGGAAATTGAATTTTTAGTTGAATGCCTGGAAAAAGTTTTCCTTGAATAGCAAAAGAAGTCATCCCCACCTCTCCGCTTTACTGTTGATCGGCTAACATTGGCCGGATGGCGCTGAATCGGGTCGCCTGTTCAAAAGCGTAGGCCAGCTGCAGCACATCAAAATCCCTGTGATGACGGCCCACAATCTGCAGGCCCACGGGCAAGCCCTGAGCAGTAAAGCCGCAGGGGACCGAAATAGCCGGCAGACCGGTCAGGGTGACCACACAATTCATGGCCATCCAGTCAATGTAGGTGGTCATGTCAACACCCTCGATCTCCCGGATCCACTCCTGTTCCACGGGAAAGGGCGCCACCTGGGTGCTGGGAAGAACCAGGAATTCATACTGCTCCAGAAAAGTGCGTACCCGGTGATAAAAATGGGTGCGCTCCATCTCCGCGCGTACAATATCGGCACTGGATAGGTCAATTCCTTTTTGAATGTTCCAGGCCACCGTTTCCTTCATGAGGGCTCGATGGTTGGTATAATCAGCGCTCAAAAAAAGAAAACTGAATGCTCTCAGGACCTGAAAAACCTCGAAAGCATCACCTACCCGGGGCTCAGCCTGATCGACCTTGCATCCCAGGGTCTCAAAAATAGACAGGGACTTTTCACATCGGGCGGCCACTTCCTGCTGCACCGGAAATTTTCCCAGATCGGGGGTCCAGGCAATGCGGACATTTTTGAACTCCCGCTCCAGCGGATTTGAAAACACGGTGCCGGGCTCATCGAGGGCTCCCGGCGCCCTGGCATCGGGACCGGCCATTACCGACAGCAGCAGGGCCGTATCCTTCACGTTACGGGCCATGGGGCCCTCCACACTCAGCGTCTGCCATGCAAACGCTGATGGCCACATGGGCACACGCCCGGGTGAAGGTCGGAATCCCACCACGTTGCAGAACCCGGCCGGATTGCGGAGAGACCCCCCCAGGTCACTGCCGTCAGCCATGGGCAGCATGCCCGCTGCCAATGCCGCGGCTGCACCGCCACTGCTGCCGCCTGCCGACATTGCCAGGTCATAGGGGTTTCGAGTGGCACCATAAACTTCGTTGAAGGTGTGTGACCCGGCTCCGAATTCAGGCACGTTTGTTTTGCCGATGATAAGGGCCCCGGCATCTTTCAGGCGCTCCACGAAAATCTCATCCTGGTCGGGTATGAAGTCCTTATATATCATAGAACCGAACGTTGTCTTAATGTCTTTGGTGAGCACCAGATCCTTCACCGCCAGCGGCAGGCCATGCAGAGGACCCACAGATTTCCCGCCGGCCATGGCTTCATCAGCGTGTTGGGCCGCCTTCAGCAATTCGGACGCAGGCCGCAAGGCACAGATGGCATTGACTTTTGGATTGACCGCCTCGATGCGCGCCAGAAACGCCTGCATGACCTCTACGGCCGACACTGTGCGGTTCTTGATCATGGCAACGAGATCCACCGCATTCATGTAACAGATTTCATTTTCGGACATTTTCGGTTCTTCTCCAAAAGAGTTGGCGATAAGGGTTCAAGGACCCAAGGGAGCAACCAGGATTCCCCGATGACGGGATATTCGCTTTACTACGACAAATGTTTATTTTCTTATGATTTCATCGGGATCGAAATCGCTATCGGGATCGGGATCGAATACTTGCTACACGTAAAACTCCGCGTCTCCCTGAATATAATATCATCATCCTAACCCCGATAAACCGCAGTTGAATATCCAATAATCAAGTTCCGGCAGGGCTGAACAGGCTGTCCAACAACGCTTCATTCGAAGCAATGGCATGTTTTTTTCAGGGCTGAAGCCCTGGCCTACATTGGCAACAATATGATTATTCATATATTATTTTGGCCGACAACATGCACGGTCATGTAGTGCAGGGATTTATCCAGAGCTAAACCATGCGCTTAATACCAAAATCATGCGCAAACATGATGCGATTTAAATAAAATGGGTACTGATAGGCGACGCAAGCTATCGAGAAGCATAAGACATCAAGCTTATTGTGTTAAAGTGTCCTATTGTTTCGATTTCGATAGCGATCCCGATTTCGATTTGGATCACTCAATCTAACAATACTACAACTAATCGAGATATGAACCACATTCTTCAACTCTTAAGTTCTGTTCCGACAAAAATTTCCCGTACCTTATCAACCAGCACTTTCCCCATCACATTCCTGGGGATCGATTTTATGAAAAAGATCTCCTTGGGGCATTTCCAGTCGTGGAGCTGTTGACGGCATACGCTGATGATCTCATTCGAATTTACTTCAGCACCCGGTCGGGGAACAACGGCGGCAACCACCTTTTCACCCCATCTCTCGTCCGGAATCCCCACCACCACCGCAATGTCTACCGCATCCATCCGGTTGATGACCGCCTCAATTTCCTTGGGCGATATGTTCTCCCCTCCTGAAATGATGATGTTCTTCATGCGGTCCGTCAGGTAGTAGTACCCCTGCGGATCGACCCTTCCCAGGTCACCGGTCTTGAACCAACCCTCATGAAACGAATCTGCGGTAACTTCCGGTTGCTGCCAATACCCCTTGGTAATAGAACCGCCCTTAAGCCAGATTTCGCCAATTCCCCCTGCCGCTACATCCTTACGTGTCTCCGAATCGACAATTCTCACTTCGACGTTCGGCAGGGGGATCCCGATGGAACCTGGTTTCTTTTCTCCCTTCAACGGATTGGTGAAATTCATCCCCGACTCGGACATGCCCTCACGCTCCACCGGCGGTCGGCCGAATACGCGTTCAATACTTTCAAAGGTGCTCTCCAGCAGCGGTGCCGATCCGGATGTCCACAGGCGGATATGGTCGAATTTACAGTCCCGGCCCACCAAATCCTGGAGCAAGCGTATATACATGGCCGGCACGGCCATGAACACCGTACAGGCGCCTTCCCCCGCGCTGACGGACAAAGCATTGATTACCACCTGCGATTCGAACCCGCCGATGGCAAATAGTGTCCGCGGCACTGATCTCCCATACCCGGTTGATATTCCTGGCATCATTCAAAAGATTGGCATGATTGAGAACAGCGCCTTTGGGTTTCCCGGTGGTCCCGGATGTGTATATGATCAAGGCGGGATCCTCTTCTGAAACCGTGATGCCGGGCTCATCATCCCTGCCGCCTGTAACAGCAGGTTGGCGGGCCATCGGCAAATGTGTATCGATCACCAAGCTTTTCACATCCGGGTTCAATTCGTGAATAAGCCTCGCCCGTTCAGCATCCGATATCACCAAAGCAGCCCCGGAGTCACTCAAAAAGTAGTCCATCTCCGGCTTCTTGAAACCCGGGTTCAACGGAACGGAAATGGCACCTATCTTCATAACCGCCAGATGCGCTACCGGAAGAATGGGGGATTTGTCCATGATTAAAATAACACGATCTCCCCTGGAAACCCCCATTTTCACAAGGCCATGGGCAAAACGGTTTGTGTATAGGTTGAGCTGAGCGAAGGTTATCCCGGCCTCCGGAATACCGCTCCTGAGAAATGTTAGGGCCGTCTTATCTCCATGCGTCTGCAGACTGTTTGTCAGGGCCGCTATGAATGCTGTTTCCATAAGGGGGTGCCTTCGTTAAGATGAATCACGAGAAACCAAGTGTGGACAGAAAAGCAGAAAACGCAAATTCGAAGCACAAATATCTAAATCCTAAATAATATCAAATGACCAAAATTCAAATCATCGAAACGAGGTTGCCGCGGCTCGTGTCAATGGCCATGTTTGGAGCATTTGAAATTGTTTAGGATTTGGGACTTTCGATATTAGGATTTCGCTGTAAACCCTTATAGGGTATAATCTGTGCCCCCGCAGGACGGGATCTTCGACGCACCCTCTGTACCCGGTATCTACTTTTGTGCGAGCCATTACCGGTTCACTCGGCATCCAGCTCTGATCTGTCCACTGCGAACTGACCCCGTTTACCCGCAAGCAGGCCGCCGATGGTGATCTGGTCCAGGCGTGCGAACATGGCTTTGCTGGCCTCGATCCAGACCCAACGCGAAAGACAATCCCCGGCCTTATTGCAGACGCCGCACAGTTTTTCATCCCGCTCCGCACAGTCGGTGATAGCGGTGGTCTCCTCAAGCGTCCTTACAATGTCGCCCACGGTTATGCTTTCGGGTGCTTTGTTCAGCATGTGTCCGCCAAACGGCCCCCGGTGGCTTTTCACCAGGCCCGCCCGCTTCAGCTTCCGAATCAACTGCTCCAGGTATTTCAGTGAAATATTCTGACGCCTGGACACATCCCCCAGGGGAACCGGACCTTTTTGTGCATTGACGGCCAGGTCAAGGATAAGCCGTGTGCCGTATCTGCTTTTGGTTGTCAGTCTCATGTACTGCCTTTGCCGCTGTCATCCAGCAGGCCATTGGCCCATTTTTCAGGTTTATCAGTCCTGAGGGGCTGCTCGGGTTTTTGCCTGGGTAGACTTATTTTAAAACGCGTGCCTTTTTGAAGTTCGGATTCTACTTTGATGGTACCGCCATGCTGATGAATCACCCGGTTGGCAATAAAAAGCCCCAGGCCGGTACCCTGCGATCCTTTGGAGGTGAAGAAAAGGGTAAACATTTTTTCACGTGTCTCCTGATCCATCCCCATGCCGTTGTCCTGGATGACGAAACAGATGCGGTCTCCCCCCGGATCGAACACGTCGAATTTCACAGTGTGGTCTTCTTTGCTGCGATCGTAGGTACAGGCATCCACGGCATTTTCCATGAAATTGACCAGGGCCGCCTGCATCCAGTTGGGATCCACCTCGATGGCACCCAGGTCGTTGGCAATGCTGGCTTCCAGATTAATCCCGTTCTTGTCGGCTATCGCTTTGGCATTGTTGAGCACTTTCTCGACCATTTTTGAAATATCGACAGGCTCGTAGCTGAGTTCCCGGGACTTTGCGTAGTACAGTATCTCCAGGACCATGTTGCGGATTCTACCCGTCATCTGCTTTACCTGGCCGAAGGCTTTGGAAATTCTCTGCTCGTCATTGCGGGCCAGCCCGGTTTCCAACTGATAGACCCCGCCGTCCAGCGCTGTCAGCATTCCTTTGCCACCATGTGACATGGAACCGATCATGAGTCCGAGGGAGGTCAGGTGGTCCTGGAGCTGCCTGAGTCGGGTTATATTCGTGGACATCTCCATCACCTGGGTAACCTGTCCCAGGGAATTCCGGATCGGGGCGGTCCAGGTCAGCACATTGTACTGTTTACCGGATTTCGACGTGACGATTTCCTCCGTAGGGTGGGGCAGGCCATCTTCAAAAGTTGCCGCAACAGGACAATTCCGACAAGGAGAACCTCTGTGCTTGTATACTTCATAACAGTAGGACCCGATTTCATCGCCGAAATCCCGCTTGAACATCCTGTTGGTTGCCGTAAGCCGGAATTCCCGGTCCTGGACGGATATATAACAGGGGACCTCGTCAAAAAGCTGTTGATAGAGGTTCTGGGCATTGCGCAGATCTTTGAATTTTTTTTCATACCGCGCGACCTTTTTATTCATGGCAATCCAGGTGCGGGCCTGCTTTACGGCAAGGTCAAGAGCAGCACTTTTCACCGGTTTCCGCAGGTAGTGCACCACATCCTGTTTCAGCAAATCCATGGCCTGATCGAGTTGTTCGTCAGCAGACATGATAATGAGCTGGACACCCGGATGAGACTTTTTGATCTGCTTTAAGAGATGGACCGTGTCCGTATCCGGAAGCCCCGGGTCGGCCAACACGATTTCCACACTCAAGTTGTCAAACAGCATCGGGACATCATCGGGGCTGCCGGCCTTATAAACCTCGAACTGCTGGCGTTCAAGATACACACCCAAGGCTTCGGCATGGCCCTTGTCCTTGTCTATGAGCAATATTTCAATTGCCATACTTTTTATATCCGCTTGATACAGGTTTCAATGTTAATCATACCGCGCCGAGAAAAAATTCCTACGCCAGTGATTCTTTGACGATGGACAGCAGTTCTTCCCGGTCGAAGGGCTTGGTTAAACTGGCCACCGCTTTCCCGACAGCGTGTTCGCTTTCTGAAAACCCGGTGATGACAATCACCGGTATATTTTTCAGTCCTTTATCTTCGCTCATCTTCCGGTAGAAGCGGGGACCCCACTCTCCCGGCATTTCCAGGTCCAGCGTGATCAGATCGGGTTGTTCCTTTTTAGCGGCTGCCAGCCCTTCCTGAACATCTCCTGCAGAGCAGGTTGCATACCCGTTGTCTTCAAACAGCGTGACCAGGTAGTCAACGATATTGGGGTCATCATCGACAATTAATATTTTTTTCATCGGTTCCTCTCTTCAGGTTTTTTCCTGTCTGGTTTACCCTGGCCATGCAGCGGCAGGGTTTTGGTTGTCAATAGTCCGAGCATGATCCTTTCTGACTGAACGCTCAATTCCGGACCTGCTTGTTTACGCTGATTACAGGGCAGCCTGCCCGGACAATAACCTGTTCTATATTGCTCCCCAGCCGGTTATCTTCTTCGGATGTCTTGCGGTTGTGGTGTGCCATGACGATCAGGTCTGCGTGTTTTTCCCGGGCATATTTTACAACTTCTACATAGGGGACACCCTCCCAGACATCGAAAGCGTAGTCTTGTATCTCACCCTTAATTTTAGAAATATATTTGCCACGTATTCGTCGCAGGGACTCCCTGATTCTGGTTTCAATTTCATCCTGGGTCAGCATGCGCCCCATGTGCATGGTACTGATGTCCAGGGCATGAAATATATGCATTTCACAACCAAGCGCTTTTGCAAACTTGCAGGCAAATTCGAATGCCGCATCAGATGCTTTAGAAAAATCGGTTCCAAAAACGATATTGGACATTCCGCCCCAGAAAGAGGCAGCCGGCCGGTTCACCACCAGAACCGGGCAGGGCGCCGCTTTGGCCACACGTTGAAGCGTAGACCCGACCATGCCCCTTTTGTACACGGATTCTTCCGGCGCTCCTGTACTGCCGCCCAGTACGATAAGATCAGGTCGGCTCTGCCTGGCTTCACGCAGGATTTCACGGTGCGGAAACCCTATCGCCACCTTGATGTCGAAATTCTCTGCAGTTTCGAGCTGTTTCGCATAATAGGTTTTGACCTCCTCTTCAACCCAGGCGACATACTCGTCGTCAAACACCACTTCCTCCCTTGTCTTCACGTCCAACACCACCTGGCTGAACCCGCGGGTGGGCACCCCCATCACGTGAAAAATGGAAATGTGCGCCTTGTAATTCAGAGCCATGTTGAATGCTACCCGTGCCGCATGATCACTCGCTTCTGTCGCGGATGTGGCAAACAATATTTTCTTAAACATAGGTCACCTCACGTCCGGGTGCGGTGCGCCAACCCGCCACCCTATTCTTTGATTTGTAAATGCTCAGGTATTTCGACCATGCTGATCAGCAGTGGTTTTAAAAAGGACCACTCAATACCGATTTTGTACTCTTCTTCGAGGTCTCGTATGGCATCCCAGCAGTTGTGGCAGGGAGCGATCACCAGATCTGCTCCGGAGTTGAGAATTTGGTCTCGCTTGGTAATCAGGGCCTTGTTCCGCTGGGGTCTGAAAAGACCGATGCCGTTGAAACCGCCGCCGCCGCCGCAGCAGTAATTGTGCTCCCGGTTGGGCGCCATGTCCATAAAATATCCGGGTTCAACGATGTAGCTCATGATTTCTCTGGTAATCTCCTTCAAGCCGTGATTCCGGATGTAATTGCAGGAATCCTGAAGGGTGACCGGCCTTTTGATACGTTTGGCCGGGTCGACCCTGAGCTTGCCTTCACGAAGCGCCTCCGCTAGCCATTCGACGTAATGGATCGATTCCGCCGGCGGCTTCCCATTGCTTCTACCTGCCCAATAAGGCCCCTCGATGACGGTGGCACGATGCGCGTGCCCACACTCCGTCCCCACCATCCGTTTGGGTTTCAGGCGTTCCATGGCGGCATATACGCTCTCCACCTGCATTTTACAGGCAGCCCAGTCTCCGGCAAACATGGCCAGACTGGTCTGCTCCCAACCGGAGGAGGGAACGGTCCAGCTTTCTCCTGCCAGGTGGAAAAGGATGGCCGCCTCGGCAAGATCCTCGGGATAGTGCTTAACTTCCCTGGCATTCACCGTGTACATGATATCGGCGCCTTCCATATCCACCGGAACCTCGAGCCCCGGGTAATCCTCCTCGTACTCCTCGACCATCCATTCAAATGTTTCCACAAAATCTTCGTCGGTCACATCCATCTGTGCCCGATAAACCCGATGCATGCCGGCTCCGATCTTCAGTTCCCAAGGTACGAAGCCCTGCTGGTAAAGAAGGCCGCGAAGATAGCCGAACATAATACCCATATCGATGCCGTGCGGGCAGTACATCCCGCACCGGTTGCAGCAGGTGCACTTGGCCCAGGCGGTTTCCATGGCCATGTGCATGAAATCGTTGTCCACCTTTCCCTGTCTCTTTACAATCTCTCCCAGCGTAGACTGTATCTTATAGGCCGGTACCTGCTTGGGATCACGATCATTGATCAGATAAAGGAAACAGCTGTCGGCGCACATCCCGCAATGCGCACAGATTTCAAGCCAGGTCTTCATCCTGGACTTCAGAGTGTTCTGTATGGTCTTCCACAGGAGTTCGCTGTCAACATCCAGCGACTTCATCTCCTCGTAGTAGGTTTTCCCACCGGTGTCGCCCAGAAGCGTTTTGAGCGCTTCTTCGGTTTCAATCGGTTTCTTATTACAGAGCGTTCCTTCCGGCATTTGTCAACTCTCCCCTATCTAAAACGAGCATTTAAAATTTTAAGAAGTCTAATCTTTTCTATTCTTAAAACTTTAAACCCTTCGGGATTGCCGATCTTACCGCATCTACAGCGTCAGATGCGATCCCGCATAGCCCACTATAGCGAAACAGCATCTTCCTTGTACCTGCGGCAACCTCGACAATCGCTCGATTTAGATATTAATTATTACTCCTAATAAATTTCATGCATTTATCGTCAGAACTTGGATCGTGGACGGGTCTGAGGCTTTCATAGGCAAGGCGTCCAAGGGTGAAGTCGTATGGGTCTTACTTCGAATCCTTGGCAACGCAGCATATGAAAGTCTCAGGTTCGCCCTCCGGGTGAAATTTGGTGAGAAAATAAAATCCCACCTTTTCAAATTTTCTATAACAGTTCTCAATATTATTTCTTTAAAATAGTTTCTCACCAAATTTCATGCACGATTCAAGTTTACCAGGCCATCCCCTTACCTTGCATACCGCCCCTCTTAATCCCATAGTCCATTCCCAGCTGCGCTCTTGACGCGAAAAATAAAACAATGTGCGACAGCTTGGTAAAAGGGGCCGCAATCAAAAGTGCCTCACCGCACAGGATGTGCAGGATCAGCCAGAAGGAATAGCTGCCCACCTCATACCTGGCCAGCAGGCCGGTAACAAAAGGGGCTGCGGACAGCAGCAGGATAAAATAATCGTATGATGTCGTCAGTATCCTGACTTCGGGCAAGCCTACGCGACGCAGCGCCAGAAGAACAGCGCTGACGACAACTGCCCAGGTCAGAACATCGGCCACGGTCGGATTCAGCGTGAAAAGGGAAACACCGATTTTGTCTTTTAAAAGCATGTTGTGTGCCAGCAGAAAGAGCGGCACCAGGACAGCTCCAATGTGAAATCCGAAAAATATGACCGTCATAAACGGCTGTTTACGCCATCCATGTGTACCGAAAGGCAGCAGCCATCTGTAAATAGACCGCCAGGCCCCCTTCAGTCCCTGGAGAGGGAAAGCCCTGTAGGCAACCCGGTCCAACTGCCAGTGCAGTCCCCGGAAATAGGTGACAAACCGTGTAATCATGCCGATGATGAAAATACTAATGGACAGCCAGAACATGGGGCCGGTTAAAAATTCGAACATGCAATCCTCCGTAATCAATAAGTCCTTTTCTTTTGGTCCCTGCCTGACAGGAATCGCCAGAAAAGCGGAAGGACAATCAGTACGATGCCCATCACGATATAGGTAATGTTTTTTGAATGCAGCATGAAATCCTGCAGGGTGTAAAAAATGCCTTCCATTCCAACCCTCCTATAACTTCGGTACGTAGGCGGATAAATTTGCTTTCGGATAAATGGCCCAAAAAAGCTTTCACCGCCCGCTTCGCTTAAGGCGCCAAGAACGCCAAGAAAAATTTATACTCTAAGTAGTTATCGACTCCTGTTATCATGCATCTAAAGGATGTATCGTGCGTTATTTGTTTTCTTTATTCGGTTCGTTCCGAAACGGAAAAGTGTATCAAACCTTTGCGTCCTTTGCGCCTTTGCGGTTCATTTTATCAGTGATCCGTCCTGTAATCCGGATGCTCGTAAAAAATCGGCATGTGGGTGGTAATGAAGCGGTACACCACGACACCGACGGTAACAATAAATACGGAAATGGCGATCTCCATCCAGCTTGGAAAATAGCGTTGTGCCGATGGCAGGTGCCAGTTGAATGCCACCAGGGATATGTTCAGCCGGTTCAGGACCAGGCCCAGGATCGACCAGACCGCCGCCCATCTTGCCAGACGCAGGTTCCGCTCCCTTGCCGCCAGTGCGTAGGCAAAGGCCGGCAGCGCCACGAATCCAATCAATTCCACCAGAAACCAGGCCCCCCACCCTGTGGCCAGGTAGTGCCAGTTGTTGTCCATGGCGAGACCGATCACCTTGATGCAGACATAACCCATCATTACAAAAGCGGCAGCCTTGGCAAACCCCAGGGCGACACCGGTGCTTTCCGCCAGATGCGTCTCATCCATCTTGTGGTGCATGTAGCGATGCGCCAGGGAACCTTCAAAAATAACCATGGACAGACCCGCAAAAATGCTGGAGACAAAAAAGTATACCGGCAGGTAGCCCGAATACCACAGGGGGTGGAGTTTGGATGGCGCGATCATGAACAAAGCCCCCAGTGAAGACTGGTGCAGCGTGGAAAGAATCACGCCGAAAATGGTCAGTACCAGCGTCATGCGGACAATGATATTTCTTATTTTTTTCAGACCCAGCCATTCCAGGGCGGCTGGACTGTATTCTATAAATAGGACGGTGAGGTAGAGAAATACGCACAACCCCACTTCGTAGAGCAGGGAAGTGGTGCCCGGGGAAAAGAAAATCGGATAGGGCAAGCGCAAGGGACGCCCGACATCATAGTGTAACGCGAATACCACCAGCACATATCCGAGAAATGCCGTCAGAATCGCCGGCCGGACAGCGGAATGGTAACGTTTAAGCCCGAAAATATAGCAGGCAGCGGAAGTGACGTACCCGCCTGCAGCCAGAGCGACACCACACAAAAGATCGAATCCGATCCACAACCCCCAGGGGTTGTTGTCATCCAGATTGGTCACCGCTCCAATTCCCTTGGTGAAGCGCAGAACGGTCAACACCAGGCCTACAAGGATGATAATACCGGATATCACGTTGAACGGTGTGAGTATCTTTTTATCATCACGGGTCTTATCGTGTGACATCTATTTTTCCTCCTTGGACATTTCATCTGTGTCGTCGTCATCCGCTTGCGCCTGTTTTTCTGCTTCTGCCTGTTTGGCGGCTTCCTCCAGAACTTTTTTGACCTCCAGGTTGATGGCGGCTTCTTTTTCCTTGCTCATTTTGTCTTTCAGCGCTGCCAGTTTGACCGTCATCTCCTCATTGGCGTCGGCCACCGTTGCGGCAACCGCCTCGATGCGTTCCTTTTCCGCGATCTGATCCTTGCGCCTGGAAATGGCATAGATTCCCGTCAGCAGGACCGGCCACAGCCCCACAACAATCGGAACGGCAGCCAGCGGCCCGGCTGTCAGACTGGGGGCCGGTAGTATACCCAAATCTTCCCGCATGCCTATTTCACCAAATGGCCTTCCTGAAAGATAGAGCCAGCTGGTCCCGCCCATTTCCGACTCGCCGTAGACATGGTCAACATAGCGGCTGGGAAAACGCTCAATTCTTCGGCGCGCTTCTTTGATAAGCTGTCCCCGCGGGCCGAATGTCAGGGCCTCCTTGGGACAGGATTCAACACACCCCGGTAAAAGACCTTTTTCGATACGGGGCTGGCAGAGGGTACACTTCATCACCCGCGGGGTAAACGCCTCATCGTATTCATACGCCGGAATGTTGAAGGGGCAGGCAACCATGCAATACCGGCATCCCACGCACAGCGAGGCGTCGTATGAAACAGCACCGGTTTTGTCTTTTTTGAATGCCTTGACAAAACAGACGGATGCACAGGCGGGCTCCAGGCAGTGATTGCATTGGGTTTTCACGAAAGTCGGCAGGGTACCATCTTCACCTTGATGACGATTGACGACAGTATAGGCGTCCCCGCTTGTACGACGGCTTTCATCCAGCACGGCCAAATCCTCAAAAGACTTTTCCGGTTCAGACAGTTTGTTCACGACATTGCAAGCCAGTTC
>JAFDAT010000072.1 GCA_019313725.1 Deltaproteobacteria bacterium | reverse complement strand
ATTTTTTTACGCTATTGTCGCCGGCCACGACGCCTCCTTAACCCGCTCTCCAGAGCCAGTCGCTGTGCACCGGCACCGGTTGGCAGAATATTTTTGTCCTCGGATGCGACCCACACGCAACGCGTTGGCGATTTGCCCCCTTTGTAGGCCGGGACCCGAAAACGACGCACATGGAAACCGCATCGCTGCAGACGCTGTTCGAATTTTCTGCTCGGTTCGGCCGACCACACAGCCAGACATCCATTTTTGCGCAATGCACGGCCACAGACCTGAATGCCTTCCCGGCTGTACAGGTGGCCGTTCGATGTAGCGGTCATGGCATCCGGGCCATTATCGATATCCAGTAAAATCGCATCGAATTTGGCCCTGGAATGTGAGACAAGCTCGACAATATCGCCTCTTTTGAGTTCTACGCGTGGGTCTCCCAAAGGATGCCGGTTGAGGTCCCCGAGATACGCACGATTCCATTCGATCACGGCATCTAAAAGTTCACCCACCACCACGTGGGTGTCAGGGCCGAGCACATCCAGTGCCTGACGCAGGGTGTAGCCCATTCCCAGGCCGCCGATGAGCACTCTGGCCCCCTTGCGACCCGCCAGGTGGGCGCAACCCAGCTGTGCCAGCTGCAGCTCTGACGCGTGCTGGCGGCTGTGCATCAAAGCCTGGCCGTTGATCTCGATCAGAAAATCACGGTCATGCTTAAAAAGCGCCATTTCGCCTCCGTCCGGCGTCCGGGCTGTCGCTATTCTCACTCTTGGGTTCATGCCGGCGATCCTTATCTTTTATGCCTGGGTTTGCCTTTTTTCGAAGATTGTGGGAAATGTGACCCTTTGCGGGATGGCTTCTTAACTATCTTACCGTTTCTCCCGCCGGATCGTGATTTCGAGCGCTGTTTTAAAGCATTTCTCCTGGCTACCAATGTCTTGATTGCCTTGTCTGCCTTTTTTTCGCTCAAGGCGCTGTTGGGGCGATAGAGTACATAATCCGGAACATCGCTTTCCTCTGTATAGCCGTCAACCATTTCCACCGACAGCTTCTGCCCAAGTAATTTTTCAATGGCCTTAAGATGTGGCTTTTCATCCTGGCTGACCAGTGAAATGGCGATGCCGCTTTCCCCCGCGCGTCCGGTACGGCCGATGCGGTGAACATAATCTTCGGGGCTGGTGGGCATATCGTAATTGACCACATAGGGCAGATTGCTGATGTCCAGCCCCCTCGCGGCAACATCGGTTGCCACGAGGATGCGGATCTCACCGTTTTTGAACGCTTTCAGGGTACGTGTACGGAAAGACTGACTCTTATTGCCATGCATCGCCACGGCACCGACCCCGCTTGCGACAAGTTTCTCCGTGAGTTTGTTCGTCCCATGTTTTGTACGTGCAAACACCAGTACCCGGCGCCAGTCCCCCCGGGTAATCAGGTGGATGAGAAGGGCACGCTTGTTGGACCGGTCCACCAGGTGAACCTTCTGGATGACTGATTCCGCCGCCGTATTCTCGGGTGTCACCTCGATATATTCTGGATCCTGCAGCATCCTTGCGGCAAGGTCTCGGATCTGACAAGTGTAGGTGGCTGAAAACAGCATGGTTCTGCGTTCGGTTGGCAATAGATCCAGGATCGCGGAAATCTCCCCGCTGAATCCCAGGTCCAGCATTCTGTCTGCCTCGTCAAAAACCAGAAACTCTATCAGGGAGAGGTCCAAACGCCTTCGGGCGGCAAGATCCAGCAACCGGCCCGGTGTGGCCACCAGGATATCGACGCCACGCTTCAACCGTGTGATTTGCGGATGGATGCCAATCCCGCCATAAACCACGGTGCACCGCATGGCAACTGTTCTGGCATAGGCTTTGATGCTTTCACCCACCTGAAGCGCCAGTTCCCGCGTAGGCGCAAGGACAAGGGCGCGGGGATGCCGTCTCTTGCCGTTCTTCCAGCTCAAAATCTCGACCAGGGGGAGTGCAAAGGCATCTGTTTTTCCCGTTCCGGTCTGAGCGCAGGCGAGGATGTCCCGTCCGCCGAGTATAACGGGAATGGCTTTAGCCTGGATGGGGGTAGGGGCAGTGTAACCCTTGACTTTAATGGCTTTAAGCAGATCTATACAAAGACCAAGGTTATCGAATACCATATTGGATTCCTGCTGAGCGACCGGCACATTCGTCTTAAGCGATGCCCACTTTAAAAATTGAACACGTGCTGGTACCATGTGCCACCAACCGGCCCTTTCCATCTCTCAAGTAGCCTTCGACGGTTGCCAGCCGCTTCCCGATGTGAATGGGTCGCGCCTCACACCGCAGAACGCCGGTTTTTGCCGTGACGGGCCGGATAAAATTCGTTTTGATTTCGACCTCGCCATTGACGATAACCTGGCCCTCAGAAATAACAAATTTTGCCTCACCCCCGCTATTGACCATACTTTCAAATTTCAATAATTGATAAAGCGCAATAGGCGCTTCTGATATGAGAACTTCCTTCATGATATATAATCTCCCATCAGCAACCTGTTCTTGGGCGTAATGTCACCGGGAATTTTCTGGGTCACAATCCGATAGCCCGCCGACCTGAGTTTTAACGCCCTTGCCGTATCCACGGCCAGCGATTTGTCCATCCACCCTTCGAGGCCACCCGTGGAAGATGTCTTCGCATCGTGGCAGCAGGGCAAAACCGCCACCCGGGCATGCTGTTCAACAGCCTTGTCAATGATCAGATCAGTCAGGGCCCCGCAGGCATGGGCGGACACCACGATATCATCCGCCAGCACGGCAATCTCCTGGACAGGTCTTTGCTGGTA
Organism: Deltaproteobacteria bacterium; assembly: GCA_019313725.1. Lineage (GTDB taxonomy): Bacteria > Desulfobacterota > Desulfobacteria > Desulfobacterales > B30-G6 > JAJDNW01. Next base: position 8,473 of record JAFDAT010000072.1, on the reverse strand, counting down.
AACGACCCTGTTTTTCAACCTCGGCCAGGATGCCATCAATGCGCTGGACAGCTTTTGGGCATTTTGCGGGATGGCATTGTCCACGGCAATGGCAGAATTTGAACTGTTGTCCAGTATGAGCATGATATGCGCCAGCAGGCCGTGGCCGCAGGCAAGATCCAGAACCCTGCCTCCCCGGTATCGCCGCCGCACCCTTCTGGCCATTTCCCAGGCTTCATGGAGCTCTTTTCTGGGGAGTGTTTCCGCACGGCAGACAGCCCGCGCTAATTTATCGAACAGGCTGCTGCCGGGAAACAGGGACTGCTGTCCTGGCGTCAGCCTGTTTTTGGAAGACTTCTTCATGACTGTATGGGTGCCGCTTTCAACTGACAGACTTCATTTTCTACAATTTGAAATTTTCCCACGCTGTAAGCGGCGGAAATTTCAAATCAACTCACGCAAATTCCGAACTGGGGCAATATGTCGTGAATGACATCGAACCGGTGTGCCTGGAGCGCATCGTGAAACATTTTCCAATCACTGGTCAAGAACGATTCCTTATAGACAAAAGGTTCGCCTTGCGGGTCGTCGACCCACTCCAGCGTACCGATGGCTTTGTGCTTCCAGGATTTTTTACCCTTGGGGATGTATGCCAGCTTCGCAGGGCCGAAACTGAAATAACCGGTTGCTATCTTCTCCATCCAGGCCCGATGGCGCTCATCGCCATCCTCATTTTTCAAATTCCTGAGAAGTAAACCTATTTTTTTCTTGTCCGCCGGCGGCAAACCGCTGACAGGGGCGGTGGGGTCACCGCAGAGCCACCATCGCATGGCCATGCACATTTTATCGGCCGCATCTACGAAATCCGCCGGGTTGTTCCTTAAAATGGTCTGCCGCATCCCGTTCTGGTAGCTCCAGTTTAAATAGGGACGGTCCGGATATGTCAAAACAGCCCCGTGACCCAATGGAAACGCCCTGCTCAGAAAATAATTGGCCAGCTTGTCCAGAAGTTTAGCATCGTCCTTTTTATTCTGGCTTTGAATTTTACCGGCCTTGTTGATCCTATGGTTGATGCCGGCAAAACCCTGGTGGGCCCAGGTATCGGCATAAACATGCATGCTGATCCCGAGGCGGTGCAAACCATAGGGTTTGTCCTTATCGGCAATACAGGCTTTCAACATTTCTCCGGCAACGTGGCTGTCGGATTGGCAGAGCAGCCGTTTGTAGAACCGGCCCCGCGGCACTTTCCCGGGCGGCAGCCCCCCATTTCCCGGTAAGAAATGAAACGGGAGCCAGACGCGCCGGTTCTTCAACGCATTGGAGTTGCGGTAGTCCAGCATGTTGTGAGCCGAGCTGATGCGGCTGTACATCGCGCCATTATCGAACCGGATAACCCCGGTATTGGTTGCGTCATCCACATACTGGGCCGCGTACGCTATTTTGCTGGCTTTGGTGTGAAGAAAACCTGCCAGGCGGGCAATTACATAGGTTGCGGCGTGATGGAAATCGATTTGCACTCAGTGCTCCTTTTCCATGCTGACAATCATTGCTCCTCAAAGGGACAAAAGCCGGGTCGCGGCCCCACAATGGGGTAGTTCCTGCAGGTATCCGGCCGTTTTTCATAAATCCCGCATTTTCGACTTTCAGGTTCCAGGTACAGGCAATCGTTATTGGCAAAACGCACCAGTGCAAAAACCTTATTTTTTGTGGAATAGCGTTCCACCATCCCATCTTTTTTTAATTTCCTGGTCAGTATTTTAACCGGTTCCCCGGCTTCGAAAGCTGTAATCACACCCATGCGAACCAGGTCAGCCAACGTTGCTTCAACCGGCATGGTACAGCACAGCGCTCTGCACCCATTGCATAGCCGTCGTTTATATTGAATCCAGGTTGACGTATCGTCAACATCCACCCGGCGCTTTTTTTGCTTGTCCATACAACAATACCCGGTCCTTTACTACCCGATATCACGCCGGTCCTTTTTCCTGGCTTGAATGCGGCGTGGATGTCGGGTCCAAACAGATATCTGCAAGATCTTTACCCGGAAAACCACTCGATTTTCAGTCGGCGCGGTAACGTTAGATAGCGGCCATCTCCCTGCTCTCGGCTCGAGTCCCATTGACATCTACCGCCACCACCTGGTAGCGGTACCGCGTTATGGCGTCTATATTCTCCAACACGTCGTCATGAAAAAAACGTCTATGCGTATACTGCGGAAGGTGGGGTACTGTTCCGATTTCTTCTCCATCGCGTACTATATTGTAGTGTTCGATAGGACAGTTCCCGGCATAAGCCGTGTCCCAGCTTACACGTACGGCAGTTCGCCCCATCAGGGGCATGGAAGTGTCTCTTTCCACACCCGCATTGCGCGGGGCGGTCAGCCCCAGGGATGGATGTTGAAAGTAGGCGTTGGCCGTGTGCTTGCCCGCAGCCGCAACGTTGGCTTCGATGCCGGCCATGGCCGCGTTGCTCAGCGGCTCCTGCAGCTGTGCAGCATAAAGGTTCCGTTCCAGCTGGCACTTCCTGGCGTCGTCATCGATGTGACCGATGCCCACGATAACCGTGGCGATGCCGGGTATGGAAAGGGGATAGCGTATCAAGTCCGCGGCGGGCAGTTGGGTAGAACCGATCTCGTGATAGACGTCGGCGGGCTTTGTGGAAAATTCGGGTTCTTTGTGGTAGTACGCTGCATCGGCAAACACCTTCATGCCAATGATTCCCATGTCCGCTGCGTGGGCCACAGGGATGGCATTGTAGCGGTGGCCCAGGTACTGACCGTCGCTGGGATTTATGGAAACAAGCAAGGTGTCGATCACCCGATGTTCGTCGCGCTGGATGGCGTAGATGTGGGCTGCGGTGTTCCAATGGCCGGAAATTCCCAGGTGGCGCACCAGCCTTTCTTTTTCCGGATTGCATCCGCTGCGGTTGGTGCCGTCACGAAGATCGAGCATGGCCGCCAGCGCCCCCATCCAGGGCCGGCCCGGTGCTGGATCGCTGAACCCTTTGAACAGCATATCCACTTCGTCAAAGGTATTGATGTTGTGAAATTGAATGCTGTCCAGGTAGGCGCCCGGGGGGTAACCGCCTTTTCCATCTCCAAACATGAGGCTGAGTGAACGCCGCACGTCATCAACGGCTGTTTTGACTTGAAAATCGTCGCCCATGCCCTCGCTGAAGTCGGTACGAAACGTTTCCGGCTCCGGCCGCCGTGCCGAACGTACATGTGTTTTACTGGCCAGAAATATCCGGCTGCGCAGCGCTGGATCATAGTCTGGTTCACCCGGTATCAAGCCCAGCCGGCGAAAAGCCTGTCCATAATGCTTTTGGCTCGGTCCATAGATATTGGATGTGTCCAGGTAGGTGACGCCCAGACGAACCGCTTTTTCGATGATCGCCACCGGGTCTATCCCATCGCCCGGCCATTGAATCGAGGCCTGTCCCCCCAAACCCAGCGTCGTAACCTGTCTTTGTGTCCGGCCCAGTCTGCGTGTGATGCATTCTGACATCATCTCCTCCTTGTGGCGTGATCTATGAACTGTTTATTAACAGAGCGATGGCTGAATGTTTAAACGCTCAGTTTAGAAACAAAATCGCGGCAACTCGTTACCTCGGCGTAGGCCGAGCCCAGAGCCGCCATAAATGACGCGTGAACCGCTTCCGCCTCGATTGTTTTCCCTTCGAATTCCAGGTTTCTCGTGGCACAGGCATCGTGAATTACAACGCAGGCATACCCGAAATCAGCAGCCGCCCTCGTGGTGGCATCGATACACATGTGGCTCATGGCACCGCAGATCACGACGCGCTCGACCTCGACAGTCTTCAAAGCATCCAGAAGCCCTGTGCCCCGAAAACTGTTGGGAAAATTTTTCTGTATGACCATCTCTTCCGGCCGGGGACGGATACACGGGTTCAGTTCAATCCCGTCGGTATCCGGAAGAAAAAACGTGGCCCCCTCGTAATTTGAAACATGCTGTACATGGAAGGTCGGCCATGCTTTGGTGCGGAAAAGGGACAATAATTTTCCAGCATTTTCGCAGGCTGTTTCCATACCCGCGAGCTCTATTTTCCCGTTGTGGAAATAATCGTTCTGAATATCGACAAGTATCAATCCGGTTTTCATCTTCCACTCCTCTTGCCTTTGAAAAGACAGCATCTCTTCTTGCATAATTGTATTGTCATCTTTTTTTTGCAGTTTATTATCCTATCCATATTGCCTTAGGATTTACCAGTCAATGGCCATCCTCATGCAAGTGTAAAGGAGAATTCAGGTGATCCAACTTAGAGACAGCGCCAAACGGGTGCAGGATCATCTTATTACCAGGGGATTTGCCTTCGAGGTCAAGGAACTGCCGGGCTCCACGCGAACAGCCCAAGAAGCTGCGGACAGTATCGGTTGTGCGGTGGCGCAGATTGCCAAATCCCTGGTTTTTCGAGACAAGGCCAACAATCATCCCATACTGGTTATCGCGTCCGGAACGAACCGGGTCGATCTAAAAAAAATCAAGAAAACAACCGGCCTGAAACTGGGCAAGGCGGATGGGACCTTTGTTACTGAAACCCGCGGACCTGGATTGATCTATCACCAACATCCTGACAAGCACCTCAATTCTGGCAGGTCATCAGATCCATGAATGTCCACGAAAAAAACCAACAAAGTAGATACTCGGATCCAAAGGGCTCTGACCTGGCCCAGAGGACCAGGTTTTTAATACTGGAATAAAGGACCTAACCCTTAATAGAAGCAGGCCTTTTCACCACGGTCAACAGCATCTTGAACTGTTGAACCGCCGTCACTGAATGCGGAACATCGGCCGGCATCACCACCACCTGCCCGGCACCGACAATTATCTCTTTTCCGTCAATGTTCACAAGAGCCTCGCCATCCAGAACCTGAACCATCGCATCGCCGGGGGCCGTGTGCGTGCTGACCCCCTCCCCGGCATCAAAGGCAAACAGGGTCAGGCTGAGGGTTGGATTCTGGGCAAAGGTTCTGCTGACCACGCGCCCATCCTCGTATCCCACCAGGTCCGCCAGATTGTGGACTTCTGAAAAATTGATATTTTTTATCAAAACAGACGCTTCCATATTTCCTCCTATCGGTTCGCAATAGCCGATGCTGCCGCCCGGCTTTCAAGTTCTCGATTCAATTCAAAATTGGATCACAGTGTGTAAAATATCAGGCAATTACCTTATAGTGTGCATATATCATATTATCACCCATGCGACGGACCTTCTCCAAGCTGAGATTCATGGAAACCTCTTTCGCAAACAGGGGTACGCCGGACCCGAATATTGTGGGAGAATAGGTCAGGATGATTTCATCGATGAGACCGTGCCTTGCAAATAGCGCATTAATCGTGGCGCCACCCGATACGACAGCGTGTTGATGCCCTTCTTTTTCCAGTGATTCCAGCAGTTCACCCGGCGGCAGATCCGTAAAGGTGACATTGTCCCATGGTGCCGCCCTGTTCTTTTTCCTGGTAAGGATAACCACCTTTCGCCCGGGCAGCGGCCTGTCCAGCGTATCGAATGTTTTCGACCCCATGATGACAACACCTGCCTTCTGGGTGAAAGACTTGAACAGTTTTTTGTCTTCTGCTGCCGTCCAATCCGTCAGGTGGGCGTCATCCTTGCCGATCAACCCGTCAGCGGTCAGCGCCATCAAGAGTGTGACTTTCATTTCAGATTCAACCCCGCGAGAGGAAGATTTTATCGTCGCTGAAAGAAAATTTCTGAAATACGCCTTATTGCAGGGGAAACCAGCATCCAGGTCGGAACATTTCGTGAAATTTTCATGAATCGCGACCGGTTGGCCTTCATTGGCTTGTCCAGGAAAAAACGCACGCCACATTCAATCGGAACCGGTATAGCCTCAGGATTACCCGAGCTTTTTCTTTAACCGTTCGACCTCTTCGCGGCACTTGATCAGTTCGTCCGTAGTCTCCCTTAAACGGTTGGCCAGTATCTCGGCAAACCCCCTGAAGATAATGTACTTGATATCAGATCGCTTCTCTTTGGGCATCTGGTCGATGATGGATATGTCGGTTGCCAGGCATATGGTTTTTTCGATGGCCTGCACCGAAGCGGATCGAACGGTTCCGCCGATGATCCCCATTTCGCCAAAGACATCCCCGATGCGTCGCAGGGTGACCAGCTCTTTGCCATTTTTTATAATTTTTACCTTGCCAGACACCAGATAGAAGATCCAGTTGTCGTGGGAGCCCTCCTTCAGGATCAATTCTCCGGGCTCGAACTCCCATAATTTTGCCATCTGCAGGAGTTCCTGAAGATCTGACTCACTAAATGCCTCGAGGACCGGGATCTGCTTCAGTTTGTCGATAAGTTCCGAATTGTCCTTGTAATAATCTTTACCCACCTTCATTGTTCCGTCCCCTGTAACCAGATAAAATATGGAAATCGATGCATTCCGAAAGTTTCCGGCAGTGACTGTGGTCTGAACCATCACCCGACGCACAACCTAAATCACAGAACGCGGGGTATGTCAACGCGATCAATCCTCCTGCAATTCCTTGATATTCGCATACGCGTCAAGTGCTTCGGGGTTCGCCAAAGCATCCTTGTTGGAAACCGCCTGGTTTTGAATAACTTTCTTCACGGCGATCTCCACCTTTTTCATGTTCAGTGTATAGGGTACGTCCGATATGGCGATGATTTTCGCCGGCACGTGCCGCGGGGACGCGTTGGATCTAATCGTTTTCCTGATCCTGTTTTTCAGCGCCTCGTCCAGTGCGCATCCCTCGGCCATTTTAACAAAAAGGATGACCCGCACATCATTTTTCCAGTTCTGCCCCACGATGACACTGTCGGCAACCGCTTCAATCTGGTCCATCTGGCGATAAATTTCGGCGGTGCCGATGCGGACGCCGCCGGGATTCAGCGTTGCATCCGACCGTCCAAACATGACAACCCCGCCCCTTTCGGTGACGACGATATAATCGCCATGGCGCCATACATTCGGGTAAACGTCAAAATAGGCCGAATGGTATTTTTTGAAATCCGGATCGTTCCAGAAGTAAACCGGCATGGAGGGAAACGGTGCCGTGCAGACCAGTTCGGCCTGCCGGCCGACCACCGCCTTGCCGTTCTCATCCCAGGCCTGGACATTCATGGCCAGCCCCCGGCATTGAAGTTCACCGGCATAGACCGGCCCCATGGGGTTTCCCAGGGCAAAACAGCCGTTGAGATCTGTTCCGCCAGCAATGCTGGCCAGCTGAAGATCAGCCTTTACCGCCGCGTAAATAAACTCGAAGCCCTCAATCGACAAAGGGGAACCGGTGGACAGAACCGCCCTCAGTTTGGAAAGATCATATTTTTCCGCCGGTTTCAGCCCGGAGCTCTGGAGTGCCGCAATATACCCCGCACTGGTCCCAAAAATAGTAATGCCTTCTTCCTGGGCCATTTCCCACAAAACCCCGGCAGTCGGATAGAAAGGGTTCCCGTCATAGAGCACCAGTGTCGCCCCCACACCCAGCGAACTGACCAGCCAGTTCCACATCATCCACCCGCAGGTAGTAAAATAAAATATGGTGTCTTCGCGTTTCAGGTCCGTGTGCAGCATGAGCTCTTTGAGATGATGAATCAGAATACCCCCGGCGCTCTGAACCATGCATTTGGGCAATCCAGTGGTTCCCGATGAGTACATGATATAAAGGGGATGGTCGAAAGGCAGCTGTTCAAAATCGATGGTAAGGTTCGATTCATCGGAACGAAAATCAGCGTACAGAATCGCATTGGGCACGGCGCTGATGTCGGGTCTTGCCTTGGTGTAGGGTACCACCACAAGCTTTTCGATGGAAGGCAGCTGCTTCAATATATCGGCGATGCGGCCCAGCGAATCGATGGGCTTCCCTTTGAAAAAATAGCCGTCGGCAGTGAACAGCACTTTGGGCTTTATCTGGCCGAAACGGTCGAGCACACCCTTGATTCCGAAATCCGGTGAGCATGAGGACCAGGTCGCTCCCATACTGGCGGCTGCCAGCATAGCCACGATGGATTCCGGCATGTTGGGCATGAATCCCACCACCCGGTCTCCCGACACCACACCGGCAGTCTTCAAGGATGCGGCCACCCGGGCCACCTCGTCATAAAGCTCGGCATAGGTGAATGTTTTGTGCACCTGACTCTCGCCGTTGAAAACCAACGCCTTCCGGTCATCCCGATAACGCAGGAGGTTTTCGGCAAAATTGAGCCGGGCGCCTGAAAACCAGAGGGCCCCCGGCATCTTTCCCGGGTCATCCAGCACTTGTTCGTATGGTTGCGATGCAATCACATCGGCAAACTGCCACATGGCTTCCCAGAACGCTGGTATATTGTTGATAGACCATTCGTGCAGTGCCGCGTAGTCCGAAAAATCCGTGCCGTGCCGGGCGTTGATGCCGGTCATGAACCGATAAAGATTGGAGGACTTTATACCCTGTTCCGAGGGTTGCCATAACAACTTTGCCATAATATTTCTCCCAATTGTTTTTTAATG
>JAFDAT010000071.1 GCA_019313725.1 Deltaproteobacteria bacterium | reverse complement strand
GATGACAGATGAAGAAATTTATCAAAAATTTGTCGCTTGGCTGGGCAGGACATGGTGGGGGTTGACGGAATCCGAGCATTTGATGCCCCTGATGAAAGCCCGGTATACTGCTGAAGAGGCGGCATTCCTGACCGGTGTCCCCCATTCGGCGACTTCGCTGGAAGACCTGGCAAATCTCAAGGGTGTGGCGGTGTTGGCCCTTAAACCGCAGTTAAAGAAGATGTGCCGGCGGGGGCTCATGTATGAAATCAAACGGGGAATGTCGGTACGCTATCGGCTCAACGATTCCTACTTCGTTTTTTTCCGGAGCACGTTCTGGCCCGGGACGGACGATGAGACCAGCCAAGATTCCGCCCCATTGGTCAACAAGTACTATCATGACGGGTTCTATGAACAGTACGCGCCCATCCATGCCAAGGGTCTGCGTGCGCTGCCCATCCATGCAACCATCGATGACACCCGCAGAATCCTGCCTTACGAAGACGTGGTCAAGGTGCTGGACAACGTCGACTATTTCACGGTGTCGGCCTGCCCCTGCCGTCAGCGCCAAACACTGGACGAAGGCGGGAACGACTGCGACAAGCCCCTGGGCGTGTGTCTGCACTTCGATGAACTGGGCCACTACGTTGTCGACCATGGTATGGGGCGCGAAATCACGCGGGAGGAGACCGAAAAGATACTAAAGGATTCGGCTGATGCCGGACTGGTGCACGGTATTTCCAATTGGCAGGAAAAGCCGGACACGATCTGCAATTGCTGCAGCTGCTGTTGTCTGTGGATGGAAGCCTACCACAAACTGGGGCACCACAAGAGTCTGGATGTTTCGAATTATGCGGTGCGCGTGGAGGCAGAGACCTGCAAGGCCTGCGGTCTCTGTGTGAAGCGCTGCCCCATGGATGCCCTGCAATTGAAGTTTTCGCAGAAGGCCGGCAATAAATTCAAAAAGGCCGCTGCACTAGCGCAGGACGCGTGCATCGGTTGCGGCGTTTGTGTTCACAAGTGCCCCACCGGGTCGTTGACCCTGGTGCGCAAAGAAGCGATTTCGGACCCGCCTGAGGATGTGCGTGACTACGGCATGCGTTTCATGATCGACCGGAAGAAAGGGGAACCGCTGCTGCGGTGTTGATCCATATGGGTCATTTCATTTGGTAATGGATTGTTGAATTAAAAAAGCATAGTCTAATTATAGGAGGCAACGTAGCATATGGAAAATTTCTTATCGTTCACGATTGAACAACGGAGGTGTCACCATGATTAAAACACGCATTACCGAATTTTTCGGAATTGAGCGTCCCATCGTTCAGGGGGGACTCATGTGGATAGCACGTTCGGAACTGGCTTCCGCCGTGGGCAATGCAGGCGGGATCGGCTTCATGACGGCACTTACCTTTCCGGACCCGGAAGATTTTCGGGCTGAGATCAAAAAATGCCGTGAATTGACCGACAAGCCCTTTGGCGTCAACCTCACTTTCCTGCCGACGATGCGGCCGCCGGACTACCCGGCGTACATCCAGGTTTGTGTGGATGAAGGCGTTCAATTCATAGAAACGGCCGGAAGGAACCCGGAGCCCTACATGGAGCAGATCAAATCAGCCGGCATCAAGGTGGTGCACAAATGTACCTCTGTGCGGCATGCCGTCAAAGCCGAGAAGGTCGGCTGCGATGCGGTCAGCATCGACGGATTCGAGGCCGCCGGTCATCCGGGAGAGGACGATGTGACCACGATGATCCTGGTGCCGTTGACCCGGGATGCCATCAGTTTGCCGATCATTGCCTCGGGAGGCCTGGGGGACGGCCGTGGACTGGTGGGCGCACTGGGCCTGGGTGCGGATGGGATCAACATGGGGACGCGTTTCGTGGCCACCCGGGAGGCCCCGGTACACCCCAACGTGAAACAGGCGCTCGTGGACCACAATGAACGCGATACGCGTCTGATCATGCGGACGCTCAGAAATACGGAGCGGGTCATGCACAACCCCGTGGTGGATGAAGTGCTGGCAATCGAAAGCCGGGGCAACACTCAAATTGCGGATATCGCTCCTTTTGTATCCGGGCTGGTGGGCAAGGAGATGCTTGAGCAGGGACAAATGGACAAAGGGATTCTGGCGGCCGGCCAAACCATGGGTTTTGTTCGGGACATCCCCACCTGCAGGGAACTGCTGGACCGTATCATGACTGACGCGGAGCAGATTATCCGCGAAAAATTTACGCAGGTGGTTTCGTCTTAAGGTCTATACCTTGACACTTGCATGATCGTAAAAAATTAATCACGAAAACACGAAAAGTGGAAAATATGAAATTGCATTGGGGAGTGGGCTTTTGGGGATAAGATCTATATCTTCAAACACATTATTTTAGAAATTTAAAATTTTCATGCTCTTCGGATAAAAGTCCGAGCCTACTTCAGCAGGGATAAATCCCTGCGCTACATGACCGTGCATGTTGTCGGTCGAAATAATCTATGAATAATAAGAGGGTTGCCAATGTAGGCCAGGGCTTCAGCCCTGAAAAAAACATGGCATTGCTTCGAATGAAGCGTCATTGAACTGAAACTAAACAGAGGACTATTTCATGAACACAGGCAAACTGTTCGAAACAACACAGATCAACGGAATGACCCTGGCCAACCGTTTTGTCCGGTCGGCGACGTGGGAAGGCATGGCCAGTGATGAGGGCACGGTTACTCCCGACCTGGTCAACCTGAATGCTGAACTGGCCCGGGGCGGCGTGGGACTGATAATCAGCAGCCATGCCTACGTGAGCAGGGCAGGGCAGGCCGGACCCTGGCAGCTTGGGATTTATGACGACAATCTTATTCCGGGCCTTGCCGAGTTGACAGCTGCGGTACACCACAACGGGGGCAGGATCGTGGCCCAACTGGCGCACGCCGGGTTTCATGCGGCCGGAAAGCTGACGGGTCAGGTGCCGCTGGCCCCATCTGCGGTGGAGGGCCTTGCCAAAGCGCCCCGCAGGGCGCTGGAAGAGGGAGAGATTCTGGGTATCGTCGAAGCGTTTGCCGCCGCCGCAGAGCGTGCCCGCAAGTCGGGGTTTGACGGGGTTCAGATTCATGCGGCTCACGGTTATCTGCTGAGTCAATTCCTCTCGCCTATTTACAACCAGCGCCAGGATAGGTTTGGCGGTGATATCGAAAACCGGGCCAGGGTGCTTTGCATGGTGCTGGAGGCTTTACGCAACCGTGTGGGGGATGACTATCCTGTGCTGGTGAAAATCAACAGCGGGGATTTTTTTGAAAACGGGCTGGTCTTGGAGGATGCCGTCAAAGTGGGGGAAATGATGGTCCAGGGCGGCATTGATGCCGTTGAGGTGAGCGGCGGGCTCTTTATCAGTCCGAAGATGAGTCCCAGCAGAATGGGCATTCATTCCGAGGAGAAGGAGGCTTATTTTCAGGCCGAAGCCGGCATGTTCAGAAAAAAGGTTGACGTTCCCCTGATCCTGGTGGGCGGGAACCGGTCCCTGCAGGTGGCCGAACGCATTGTATCTGAAGGTACGGCTGACTACATTTCCATGAGCCGGCCTTTTATCCGGGAGCCGGGTCTGGTCAACCGGTGGAAGTCAGGGGATCACACCAAAGCAGCATGCCTGTCCGACAACCAGTGCTTCGGCCCCGCCAGGTTAGGCCGCGGTATTTACTGTGTTGTGGAAAGAGGCAAGAATGATGACCGCCAGCAGTGATGACATTTTCTACCTTGTCAATAGAGGTGATATCTGCAAACTTGTTTCCAACAATGATTTGAAAATAATGATAATCAGTGCAGATCACTGGTTATCATTACTGCCCTGACGAAAAAAGAATGTCATTACCAAGAACCAAGGGTGATTATTAGGTGTCAATTTTTATGATATGGCTGGATTAGAAGGAGAGGCCATAGGCAAAGGTAAAGTTCATACCCTCGTCTGAAAAACCCAGGTCGGCCCGGAAGAGCGCCGTGCGTTCCAGGGAGAAACGGAGGCTCGTGCCGTAACTGTCGTGGATGGTGGCCGTCCGAAAGTCTTCGAGGCTATCGCTTACTGTGCCGATATCATAGAAAAATGCTAACCCGACTCTCTCGATTCTGATGGTATCGGTTATCCTGAAACCGCGGGGCACCACCCAGAAACGGTATTCACTGCTAGCGTGCCAGGCGGCCCTGTCCGTGAAACGATTCTGAATATATCCCCGCAAAGTATTTCGACCCCCTAAGCTAGGCAGGGCCCAGAAGGGTAGTTTGCCATGGGTTGCATTTGCAAAGGCGCCCAGAGCGATGGCATCCGTGGGCGGATGCTCTTCACCGGTATCACCATTGTCATGGAAGATGCCGGGCACTTTGAATGTCCAATTTCCTTCCAGGCTGGTGATGGCAGCCGCACTGTTGTTGCTCTGCAGGGGAACACCGTCGATGCTCAGTTCTATGAGCCCGCCTTTATACGGGGAATGCTGGCTGTCCCGCGTGTCATACCGCAGCATGCCGTTCAGGCTGAGGATATCATAATCATCACCAAGGTTGAAGAGGACCGGGTACGCTTCATCCGCAGATGGTACATTGCTGACATAACCTTCTGAAAGATCGTGGTGTGCGGCATTTACACTGAGCCGGTATACAAGTTTGTCGCCGGGTTCGGGAAATGACTGCTGGATGAGGAATCGTGCATGGGTAGCCTCGTCCGTGAAACTGGTTTCGTCATCGGCGGTGGAGTCCGGCCCAAGACCGAAAAACCTGAGGGTGAGTGTTTTGGCGTATCCGGCGCCTCCGCGAATGAAGCTTCTTTCTTCAAATGCGATCCCGCCCCCCTCGATTTCGCGATGGTTGAGGAAGCGCTGCCACACCATGGAGTAGCGTTGCTGGCCTTCGGTGGTGTAGGAGAGAAAAATACCCGCAAATTCACGTCTTCTCTGTTGTCGGAAATCGATGTCTGTCAAAGCGACCCCGCCGCCGGCCCCCACATCCTGTTCGTAAAAAACGATGGGGGTAATAAAACTGCTCACAAAGAGTCGTTCCAGGGCATTGCCCGGCTTTATCCTGCCCTCCGGGATGTAGCGCCAGCGGCCGGGGTTTTTGATGTCATCCGGCAGATTCTTTTTGGGAATCCGCCCATCCCGGTCCATTCCGGCAAAGGGGCGGTAAGTCTTGGGGGGATTCTCACCTTTGGACGAGGGCTGGACCGCGCTGTCCGGCTGCAGATCTTCGCCGGCACAAACCGCCGGGATAAACAACAGGCTTGCGAACATCAGCAGCATGATCCGTGCAAGGGCAACGGTCTGCCGTTTAAGAATAGGACCTGCATGGCCGGCTTCTATCGGTTTAATGCGGCCAATTCCTCGTACATTCCGATATCAGCCGGTCCGTCCACCAGGTCCTTCAGGGCGGCAAACATGGCTTTGAAATGGGGGGTGGTGCTATGGGTCTGAAGTGCTTCCGCATCTGTGTACTTTTCATAAAACATAAATTCGCACGGGTCGGACTGGGAGCGGTGAAGCGTATATGTCAGTGTCCCCTCTTCGGATGCGACCTTCTGGACGGCATTGCGCAGTACTTTTTCCATCTCTTCTTCAGCACCTTTTTTGGCTTTCAGTTTGGCAACAACGATCATGGTAATCTCCTGTTTGAGTGTGGTTAAAGATTTTCGACGGTCAACCCTGTGGTCAATTCAGTTTTAGTGCCCGTCAGCATGTAAAATACTGGAACCGCAAGACTACAGATATAGCGTCTATAAATCAATGATCTTGTAAAAAAAGCGTGAATGTGCCATGGCAAATGGACAGATTTAGACCCACCGTCCGGGGCATTTAAAGCCCGACGGTAAAATGGAATGTACAAGGGGATAACAATCATGACCATGATGACCGCAGCGCAATACGAGGAGAGTCTGCGTAAACTGAACATGGTAGTTTACATGTTTGGCGAACGCCTGCAAAATGTAGTGGACGATCCGATTATCAGGCCCTCCATGCAGGCGGTTGCCAAGACCTATGAACTGGCGCACATGCCCGAGCATGAAGATTTAATGACCGTCACATCCCATCTCACCGGCAAACGCATCAATCGCTTTACGCACATACACCAGAGTGTTGACGATCTGGTCAAAAAAAGCAAAATGGGCAGACTGCTGGGCCGGGAAACGGGCTGCTGTTTTCAGCGGTGTGTGGGCATGGATGCGTTGAATGCGCTTTCCATCGTGACTTACAATATCGATCACCAGTGCGGCAGTCAGTACAACCGGCGATTTCTCAAGTATCTCGAATATGTCCAGGAACACGATTTCACCTGTGACGGCGCCATGACAGACCCCAAGGGGGACAGGAGTCTTCCACCCCACAAACAGGCCGACCCCGACCTGTATCTTCACATCGTGGAGGAACGGGAGGACGGTATTGTGGTCAAGGGCGCCAAGGCGCATCAAACCGGTGCTGTGAATTCCCATGAGGTCATCGTGATGCCCACCATGGCCCTGGGGGAGGCGGACAGGGACTATGCGGTTTCATTTGCACTGCCCAGCGATACCCAGGGTATCTACTACATCATGGGGCGTCAGTCTTGCGATACCCGCAAACTGGAAGATGGGGAAATAGACCGGGGAAATATCCTTTTCGGCGGTCACGAAGCGCTGGTGGTGTTCGAGAATGTATTCGTGCCCTGGGAGCGTGTTTTCATGTGCCGGGAAAATGAATTCGCGGGCCAGCTGGTGGAGGTGTTTGCCGGATACCACCGCCAGAGCTACGCCTGTAAGGTCGGGGTGGGAGATGTTCTGATCGGTGCCTCCCAGACCATCGCGGAATTCAACCGGGCGGACCATGCCTCGCATGTAAAAGACAAAATCGTCGAGATGAACCACCTGAACGAGACCCTCTATTGCGGCTGCATTGCCTGTGCCTCCGAAGGCCACAGGGAACCCAGCGGCACCTTTTCGGTGAATACCCTGCTAGCCAACATTCACAAACATAATGTCACCCGGTTTCCGTATGAAATTTGAAGACTGGCGCAGGATATTGCCGGCGGGTTGATGGTGACACTTCCCAGTGAGAAGGATTTCAATGCTCCGGAAGTAAGTGCGTGGCTTGAGAAATATTACCGGACCCACCCCGACATTCCCACGGAACACCGCCGGCGCATCCTGCGGCTGATCGAAAACCTGACGCTGGGCACGGCAGCGGTGGGTTATCTGACGGAATCGATGCACGGCGCCGGATCGCCCCAGGCCCAGCGTATCATGATTTCAAGGAAGGTGAACATGGAGGCCAAGAAAAAGGCGGCCAAAAAGCTGTGCGGGATAGACGGGTAGACGGGTTGTGTGTTACGGGTTGTGCAGTAAAGAAAAAAAGTACAATAATTAGGAAAGGAAAAGAAAATGGCCCAAGTAATTGCAGATCGGCGTGATATCGATTTTGTCTTGTATGAGCAGATGGACACGGAAGCTATCATACAAAACGAAAAATATTCGGATTTGAACCGTAAAATGTTTGACATGATTATCTCTGAAGCCCGCAATTTTGCCGTCAAGGAACTCCTGCCGACATATGCCGAAGGGGATAAACTCGGCCTGACGTTTGAAAAGGGCCAGGTCAAAGTTCCCGAGTGTTTTCACCGTCCGCACAAACTGATTATTGAAAACGAGTGGACATCCCTGACCGAAGATCCAGAGGTTGGGGGCCAGGGGCTGCCCCACATCATCAACTGGGCGGCCAGCGAATACATCACCGGCGGGAATTACGCCCTGGTAAACTATGCCCGCATGGGCCACGGAACCGGGAAGATGGTGGAACTCTTCGGCACGGAGGAGCAGAAAACACTCTTTCTGGAAAAGCTCTACACCGGCGTCTGGGGTGGAACCATGCTATTGACCGAATCCCAGGCAGGCTCGGATGTAGGGGCTCTCACCACAGCGGCTGAAAAAAATTCGGATGGCACCTACACCATCAAAGGGGACAAGATTTTTATCACCAACGGTGACCACGATCTGGCCGACAACATCATCCACCCCGTACTGGCCCGCATAGAAGGGGCCCCGGTCGGAACAAAGGGAATTTCCATCTTCCTCGTGCCCAAAATCTGGGTCAATGCCGACGGCAGCCTGGGGGAACCCAATGATGTGGTCTGTACCGGGATCGAGGAGAAAATGGGTATTCACGCCTCTTCTACCTGCAGCATCTCCCTGGGGAGCAAAGGCGGGTGTCGGGGATTTCTGCTCGGCGAAGAAAACAAGGGCATGCGCATCATGTTTCTCATGATGAACGAGGCGCGCCTGGGGGTCGGTTTCCAGGGGTTCAACCATGCCACGACCGCTTACCTTTACGCGGTGAACTACGCACGGGAAAGGCTCCAGGGAAGGGACATGGACCGTCTGGCGGACAAGGATGCACCCCAGGTGCCGATTATCCGTCACCCGGATGTCCGGCGTATGCTGCTGTGGATGAAGTCCCACGTGGAGGGCATGCGCAGCTTTATCTATTATGTAGGCAACTGCTTCGATAAACTCGAAAACGCTGCCGATGATGAGGAAAAAGAGCTTTACCAGGGGTATACCGACCTGTTGACACCGCTGGTCAAAGCCTACTGCGCCCAGCGTGGCTTCGACGTCTGTATCCAGGCCATGCAGGTTTATGGCGGCTACGGCTACACCCGGGAGTATCCCATCGAGCAACTGGCCCGGGATTGCAAGATTGCGTCCATTTACGAAGGCACGGACGGGATCCAGGCCATGGACCTTCTGGGGCGCAAGCTGGGCATGCAGGAGGGCAAGGTCTTCATGCGCTTCACGGGGGAAGTTCAGACGGTCATTGCGCGTGCCCGCAAATTCGAATTTCTCGTCCCGCTTGCCGACCAGCTGGAAAAGGCCCTGAACCAGCTGGGGGAGACCGCCATGCATCTGGGGAAACAGGGGGTATCTCCAGAATTCAAAACCGCTTTTGCACATGCCTTTCCATTCCTGGAAACCATGGGCGATGTCATCATGGCCTGGATGCTGCTGTGGCGCGCTTCGATTGCTGCGGAAAAGCTGAACAACGGCGCCAAGAAAAAGGATATAAACTTCTATGAAGGCCAGGTTAAATCCGCTGAATTCTTTATTCAAACAATAATTCCCGTAGCCTGCGGGCAGATGGACGCGGTCATGGGTGGATCAAAAGCTGCTGTCGAGATTTCAGAGGCAGCCTTCGGCGGGCTTTAATCATATGGATTTTAAGAAATAAAGAGGGTGAGAAGGTAAGAGGGTGAACTCTCATCTAATCAACAATCGATAAATTTTCATGCGCTGTCGTGCATGACGGACGGTTTAGCAGGGATAAATCCCTGCGCTATAAAGCTGTCGGCTTTATGCCATGTAGTCCAGGGCTTCAGCCCTGCCACAACTTGATAATTGGGTGTTGGATATTCAATTCCGGTTATCCGGGTTGGGATGATGATATTATATTTAGGGAGACACGGAGTTTTACATGTAGCAAGTATTCGATCCCGGTCCCGATAGCGATTTCGATCCCGATGAAATTATAAGAAAACAAATCCTTTGATCCCTTTTTCCAACTTCATTGAAGAAGAACCAAAAACAGAAACTAAGAAGGTAAGGAGGCATGTGCATGGACAGCAGACCCTGGCAACGACATTATGACTGGAACGTACCTGAAACCATCCGCTACCCCAGAATTATGGCCCACGAGCTTTTGGGCATTTCGGTAAACGCCTTTCCCGACAAGCCGTCCACCAGTTTTTTCGGCACGGAGCTGACCTTCTGGGAACTGCGCAATCAGATAATGAGAATGACCCGGGCATTCGGAGAGGCGGGCATCAGAAAAGGCGACCGTGTCGGGGTCCATCTGCCCAACTGTCCCCAGTACATCATTTCCTACTATGCCGCCCTGCATCTCGGGGCCATCGTCGTAAACCTGAATCCCATGTACACAGTGGATGAGCTGAAAGGTCTCATCTCGAACACCACGGTTTCGACGCTGGTCACCTTTGATATGGTGCTCCCCAACATCCGGGCATTGTGCCAGGATGTCGAGATCGAACGCGTCATCGTAACCCGGGTTACGGATTATATCGACGGCTTCGGACAGAGTACGCCCGAAGAGCTCGAGCTCGAAGAGGGGTGGTATCACTTCTCCAAGATGCTGGAGGCGTCCACCAGCACGACAATCCCCAGAATCGAGATGTCGGTAAATGATCCGGCCCTTATCCAGTTTACCGGTGGGACCACCGGTTTGCCCAAAGGCGCCGTGCTGACCCATGCCAACCTGGTAGCCGCCACCATGCAGTGCTCCTTGTGGGGGTCGGCCACCACCGGCCTAATACCACCTGAAAGCAGGAACGTCATGGCCGTGCTGCCCTATTTTCATGTGTATGGCACCATCGTCGTTCTCGGTTGGGGTATGTACAACGGTGCTACCCAGATCATTGCTCCCCGTTTTGAACTGGATGAGATCATGGGCATTCTGGAAGGCTTCAACCAGATCACATTTTTTCCGGCCGTACCCACCATGATCAACGCCATCATCAGTCACCCCAGGGCAGCCGAATTGGAACTGGGTAAGAAATTGGGCCTTTTCAACTCGGGTGGCGGTCCCATGCCGATGGAGCTTATCGAGCAGGCCAGGGATATGGGCATCAACTACGGCGAGGGCTGGGGCATGAGCGAGACCACCTCCCTGGGAATTGCCAACCCGTTGATGGGTATGAGCAAGGCCGGGAGCATCGGTATCCCATTTCCGGACACGGACGTGAGGCTTGTGGATCTTGAAAACGGCACCGCGGATGTTCCCAAAGGTGAACCCGGAGAGCTGATTATCAAGAGCCCGCTGATCATGCAGGGGTACTGGAACAACCCCGAAGAGACCGCCGGGCAGTTGAAAGACGGCTGGCTGCATACGGGTGATGTCGTTGTACAGGACGAAGATGACTACTTTGCCATCGTGGACCGTAAAAAGGACATGATCATTGCGGGCGGTTACAATGTCTACCCCCGGGAGGTAGACGAGGTATTATTCGAGCACCCCAAGGTGGCGGATGCCGTTTCCGTGGGTGTCCCCGATGACTACAGGGGAGAGACCGTGAAAGCCTTTGTGGTGGTCAAGCCTGGTGAGGAGGTGACCCAGGAGGAGATCATTGCGTTCTGCAGAGAGAAGCTGGCGGCCTACAAGGCCCCCAAGATTGTCGAGTTCCGTGAAGAACTGCCCAAGTCGGCAGTCGGCAAGATCCTGCGCAAGGTGCTGCGTCAGGAGGAGCTCGACAGGGCAACAAAACAATAAGGAGTTAAGCATGAAAACGGATTTTAAAACCATCGCAGTGGAGGTCAAAGAGGGGGTCGGGGTGTTCAC
>JAFDAT010000412.1 GCA_019313725.1 Deltaproteobacteria bacterium | reverse complement strand
CAAAAAAAATAAAGCTATTTCCGGAGGACACCGTGTATTCCAAGATTTTGATATTGCGCTTCTCAAAAAAAGTCGCCCCAAAACCCATCGTCTGTTACCTGGTAAAGGACTACGACCTGACTTTCAACATTCTGAACGCCACTATTCTGCCAAGAAAGGAAGGCATCATGGTCCTGGAATTGTCCGGGACCAGGAAAAACTTCAGGGAAGGTGTGGCCTACCTCAAGGATATGGACGTCCAGGTCCAGAACGCCTCCCAGGAAGTAAAGCGGGTAAAAAGCAAATGTACCCATTGCGGGGCTTGTACGGCGGTATGCCCCACCGGCGCCCTCTTCGTGTCGCGCCCTGAAATGACGGTTGAATTCCATCAGAAAAAATGCAGCATCTGTGAACTCTGTGTCCCCGCCTGCCCCACCCGAGCGATGGAGATCCGTCCGATCAACATGACATTTTTCGAATGATTAAAACCGCCATTCTCCTCAGCGGCGGTGTGGATTCCCTGGTTGCGGCCCACCTATTGAAGCAGCGAGGGCACGCTGTCGTCGGTATCCATTTCATGACCGGCTTCGAAAAACCATGCCCGGCACCAAACAACGCAGTTTCATCCGATGCCGCTGTCGATGCGCATGCTGCGGCATCACGCACGGCCGCCGCCCTTGCAACCCAGTTGAATATCGCGGTTGAGGTGATGGACTGTCGCACTGCGTTTAAGACCCGGGTCGTCGATTATTTTACCCGCACCTATACCAGAGGGAAAACACCCAACCCCTGCCTGGTTTGCAACCCTGCCATCAAATTCGGGCAGGCTTTCGTATTTGCCCAAACCCTGGGCGCCGATAAAATAGCCACCGGCCACTATGCCCGCACCCGGGTCGACCGGCAGGGTTTTTACCGGCTGTTGCGTGGAAAGGACCCGGCCAAGGATCAATCCTATTTCCTGGCAAGGCTCTCTCAAAAGAATTTATCCCGGGCCATATTTCCCCTGGGTGACATGACCAAGGTAGAAACCGTAAATTTGGCCCGAGAACAAGGCCTTAGACCTATAACCCCTCAGGAGAGCCAGGATATCTGCTTCATCCGTGAAGGTCGGTACAGTGAATTCCTGATGCGGCAACCCGGATTCGATTCAAGCCCGGGGCCCATAAAAGATATTGACGGCAACGTCATCGGTCAGCATCCCGGGCTGCACCTTTTCACCATCGGTCAACGCAGGGGCATCAACTGCCCTGCCCACGAACCCTACTACGTCATCGATATCGATGCCGCAGGCAACTGTTTGACCGTCGGACACAAAAAAGATACGCTGGCGCGAGAGTGCCGGGTCCAAGAAATCAACTGGATTCACTCGGTGCCGACAGCGCCCATCGATGTGCGGACACGCATCCGGTACCGTCACCAGGCAGCCCCGTCACTGTTGATTCCCGCTCAGGAGGGCCGGGCACTTGTACGTTTCCGGTCACCCGTGTCAGCCATTACCCCCGGGCAGGGAGCGGTTTTCTATTCAGGGGACGATGTGTTAGGCGGGGGATGGATTGTGTAAAATCGTGTGCCCCTGTAAAATCGTGTGCCACGCTTTTACTGTACGCGGCTTCGCCGCTATGAAAAATAATAATGAGAAAGCCACAAAGACCCAAAGACGCTAAGAATTCTTATTATTTCTTCGCGTCTTCGTGCCTTCGTGGCTCCTTATAGGTTATCGCATTCCCGATGTTTGACAAATATATATGGAAAAAGACTCCAAAAAACAACCCAAATTCACCATCACCACCCTGGGCTGCAAGGTCAATCAGTACGAATCCGGGGAAATCGCCAAAGGGTTGGTGGATTCCGGCTACACACGCATAGACAACACCGTGTCCTCCGACAACGGTACTGCTGAGGTCTGCATCATCAACACCTGCACGGTCACCCACAAAGCTTCCATGCAATCCCGGCAGGCTATCCGACAGGCCGTACGCAACCACCCTGATGCTGAGATCGTTGTCACCGGGTGCTATGCCCAGACAGAACCGCAGGCGATTCAAAAAATTGAGGGGGTTCACCGGATTGTGCCCCACCGGGATAAACACCGTATCCCGGCCATTGTCTCCGGGCTGCCGAATTCATCGGCCGCCATACCGGATAAGCATACCGTCCAAAATCAGCTGGATATCCCTTTTCCGATGATCTCCCCCTCTGACGCCGGCACCCGCAGGACGCGTCCTTTTTTAAAGATTCAGGATGGCTGTGATGCATTCTGCACCTATTGCATCGTACCTCATGCGCGTGGGTCAAGCAGAAGCATGTCCCCAAAAATGGTCCTGGAACAGTTGCAAGGGGTCAAGCGTGCCGGGTATCGTGAAGTGGTCCTGACCGGCATACACCTGGGCCGCTATGGTCACGACCTGCAGCCGCCCACAACACTGTTCGACCTTTTACAGCAGGCGAAGCAGCACCATTGTATCGACAGGTTGAGATTGAGTTCCATTGAACCCCTGGAGCTGTCGGCGGATATCATCCGGCTTGCCGCTGAATCCGAAAGCACACACGATGAAATATGCCGTCATTTTCACATCCCCTTGCAGAGCGGTGACGATACCATTCTGAAAAAAATGAGGCGGCCGTATCGGCGCAAGGCGTTCAGAGACCTGGTACACACCATCAGAAAGGCCATCCCGGATGCAGGCATCGGCGCCGACGTCCTGATAGGATTTCCCGGTGAAACCGATGAAGCCTTCGAAAGAACCTATTCACTGATACGCGAACTACCCCTGACCTACCTGCATGTCTTCCCGTTTTCACCACGCGAAGGTACGCCCGCAAACCGGTTCCCCGGCAAAATCCCCCAGAAGGTTATCAAGGAAAGGTGCCGCCGTGTCCGTGAACTGGGAATGCGCAAGAAAAAGGCCTTTCTTGAAAATCAGATCGGCCGATCGGCCGTGGTGCTGGTTGAAAACAGGCGGGACCGCGACACTGCACTTCTGAAAGGCATCACCTCAAACTATATCACGGTGCTGACGGCGGGGAATGACGATCTCATGAACACGTTTCAGGAAATTCGTCTTGATCGTCTGCACGATGACCAGTCGCTTTCGGGCAAAATCCTAAATCCGAATATCGAAATTCAAAACAAATCCTAATATCCAAGGATCTAATGCTCCAAAGATGAGCCATTGGCATGAGCCTCGGCAACTCCGTTTCGATGATTTGAATTCAGGCAGCCTATCGAATTCCCCGCTCTTTTTTTACAGCATCGTAGGCCTG
>JAFDAT010000411.1 GCA_019313725.1 Deltaproteobacteria bacterium | reverse complement strand
CATGGTTCAGCATATCTCCGAAACATCTTTCACCATCGACAGCATCGACAAAGAATCCAGGCTGATGATTCTTACCTTCGGAACCGGCCAGGCATCAGAATTCATTACCGGTGGCGAGTGGGAATTGAAGTCAGCCGAGGTTGATTTTTCTGGAGACTATGTCGATTATGTTACCCGGTACCATAGCGGCAGATTAAAAGGAAAAATGAATATTACCATGTCTGAATTTGGATTAAACAGAACAAAAGTCACATTTAAGGCCCGCTATCGTTTTTCGTCAATGGCCCTTATGAGCAATCGCCGCCCCGTCGAACAACTGTGGATCTTCAACACCGGTGAATGCGCTTCCCTTACCCCTGATAACTCAGCCTCCGGAATACCAAACAAACGAACAATATGCCCGACAGGCCTTGCCGAAAGCACCATCATGCGCGCACTGAGATCCTTCTAATTTTCGACAAACCCTCAATGTGGGAGGATCGAGTAGACCGATAAGGGGGTGAAGACAACTTGACAATTACGTAACCCATGATTCGCTTGACCTAATCCCCATTAACCATGGGGTTGGAAGGTTTTCTTGTTCACAGCCCTTAGAACTTTGGTTAATAATCTGGATTTGAGACTCTAAACCGGAGGTTTTCATGACACAGCGGTCGTTTATTATTGGACTTGTTTTTCTCTTATCAGTTACCGTTCAACCGCTGATGGCAGACGATTCCCCAAAGGACAATCCGTGGAAGAAGTTCAGTTTTAATGCTGGTTTGTTCGCATCCTATGCCAACACTGATATACGCTTCGGTTCAGACGTTGGGCTTTCGGTAAACCTTGAGGACGCTTTGGGTTTGGAAGCGCAAAACCGTGTGTTTCGTGTGGAAAGCTACTGGCGTTTTACAGATAATAGACGCCACAGGTTGGATTTGTCATGGTTCTCTTTTAATCGAACGGGAACTCAAAAAGTAACTGATGATATCACTATCAGCCCACCTGAAGGAGAAGATATCATCATCCCTACTGGAACCGAGGTAGAAAGTTATTTCGATATGGACATATACCAGCTGGATTACAGTTACTCATTTATACAAGATAATCGGTTGGATTTTGCCGGACGGCTTGGTCTATATGTCATGCCCATGGATTTTGGTCTAAAAGTCACAGGTTTATTCGATGATGAAGCAGACCAAAGCTTTACGGCACCACTACCCGTACTGGGTTTAAAACTGGATGTGCTGCTTTCTCCCAAGTGGTATTTCAGAAGCGGATCACAAATATTCTACATCAAATACCAAGATTTTACCGGTTCTCTTATCAATCTTAGGTCCGCAGTCGAATACAACCCATGGAAGCATGTCGGATTTGGCCTGGGGGTGGATGCTTTGCGGTTGGGTTTGCAAGGCGATGGTGAAGGAGACTATCTGAACATTGATCTGAGGGGTAACGTTGATTTCAAATATACAGGAATAATGTTGTATGGAAGGATCTTTTTTTAGCTCAAATCGTACACGGTTCGAGGTTTAAAAACCTGTGATTAATTTTCAACTTGTCGTTATTCCACGAAAACAACAGATGCCACAATATATTCTACACGTTAAGGAGTTAAAGATGAATCTTTTTAGAAATTCCTGGATAGCGGCAGCAATCGGGTTACTCGTTATGGTTGCGGGTTGCAGACATTCAATGGAAAAGAGTTCGGAGGCCAGCGTACCTCACCTGAGGCACATAGCGTTGCAGGGGCAATCCAATTTTCGTGACATCGGCGGATATAGGACTATTGATGGACATGCAGGGGCAATCCAATTTTCGTGACATCGGCGGATATAGGACTATTGATGGACATACCGTTAAGTGGGGTCAGGTTTATCGAAGTGGTGAGCTTCCTCGTCTCACAAATGAGGACGTGGCCATCCTCAAAGAGCTTGAGCTTCGCATGGTACACAATTTCTTGCTTGAGGAAGAGATCGCGCAACGTGGCGAAGACCGTCTGCCGGAGGAAACTACTTTGGTTAAAAACCCCATCAAAACCAGCGCAGATGACCTTGTCATTGCTCTACTGGATGCCCGTAAAACCGGTGATTTTTCAATGGTGCCTGGCCAACCGCCCGTTTGCCTTCCACTGTTCCCATGGAGTTCATCGCACTGGCACGGCAGCAGCCATCCTGTTGTCTGCCCTTGGTGTTCCTTGGGAAACCGTACGTGAAGACTATCTACTCTCCAACACTTTTAGAGCGGAAGAAAATGAAAAACGTATTAAACAGCTGACCAACGAGGCCGCTAAAACTCTTGGTATTCCTCCAGAAGATGTTGACACAACAAATATAGTGGCATTTTACATCCTGCAAGGTGATTATATAGACGGAACCCTTGAGGTAATTGAGAAGGAATATGGTTCGATAAAAAATTATCTTAGCAAGGGCCTTGGGCTCTCTCAGGAGGAGCTCAATGTTTTGCGAGAGCAGCTTCTCGAATAAAGTTAGCGCATGCCATGCGTTTCTATTTTGGGAAACATGTGTAATATTTTATGGTAATGAAAACTGATGCGAACCTATTGATTGCTCCAATTCATCTACAGGACATGAGCTTTTAAGAAACGTTGATACCATATATTGGGGGGGGTGCTATTAGGAAAAACTGGAGACTTCTGGCATAAGTCATTCAGGGCCGGTGGTGACATCTCCAACAAAAACAAGGTTATCAGACCCCTAAAAATTTACCGGTGTGCGATTATAATCACCACCGACCAAATCTTGCATTGGTAGGGTCTCCCGTGGTACCGTGGGGATGACCAGATGGTATCGGCAATATTGTTCTTTATTTCAGTTGCTAAGACGCTCTCATTGTATCACAACTCAGATCGAATTTGAGATAGGAAGGTCTGTTATGCCGCGTAGATTGCTACCGTACCTAATGTCCACTATAGGCCTTTGGATACTCTGGACTCAAATGACTGGAAGTGCCTTGGCTATAGAAAAACAACCCACGGCGTTCATTCATGCAAACCTAATACCCATGACAACCGCAACGGTACTGTTCGACCATACTGTAGTCGTCGAAGGGAAGCAGATTACAGTAGTCGGTCCTTCAAACGATACGGAAATACCGGACAACGCAAACGTGATCAACTGTCGGAACGCGTTCCTGATGCCCGGTCTATCCGACATGCATATGCATCTACGATACAGTTGGATAAGTGACGCTTGGCCGGTGTCCCCTTTGAAGCTTTATATTGCTAATGGCGTCACAACAATTCGCTGTTTTGGGCCTGGTGGGAAAACCGGCAAGTATGGCCTTAACTGGCAGAAGGATATCGATGCGGGGCGTCTTGTTGGTCCCAGCATTTTGACTTGTGGCCCGATGCTTGGTGGCCATTTTAAAAAAGACCCGGAACAAATTGTTATCAAACAAAAATACCAGCGGTTCGATTTTATCAAAATCTATTCCTACGTGACCAAGGAGGAATATCACACTATCTTGGCAACGGCAAAAAAACTTAACATTTATACCGCAGGCCACATTCCTTTTCAGGTTGGACTGGACGGTGTTTTAGCTGAAGGCATGGATGAAATTGCCCATATCGAAGAGTTTTTATGGGAATTTTCCGATTTGGATCGCCAACGTTATTTTGAAAATAAAGAGGCGTGGATGGCCTATGCTGTCCAGACCACTTTCGATCGGTTTGCACCCTTTCTCGAACTCAACCCTCAGGAAAAAGAACAGAAGCTTGAAGTGTTGGTAGCTACAATTCTGGATAAACTCAAAGATAGGCAGATTCCAGTTTGCACGACCCTGGTGGTGGACGATCTCATTGAGCAGAAATTGTTCTATCCGGAACAATTTCTAAGAAAACCGGAAAACCGATTCTTACCAGCAGGCTACCTGGATCGGTTTCGTAAGGGCAAGGAAAAACATCAGATGCAGTTCAAAGGGGGCGAGGTGTTTGCACCCTTTAAGTACATGTTAGACAAAAAGCTATTGGTGGGTTTAAAAAAGATCAATATCCCATTGCTGCTGTCTACCGACGCCGGGACAGGCAGAATGGGTATCGTGCCGGGATTTTCCA
This sequence comes from Deltaproteobacteria bacterium, assembly GCA_019313725.1. Lineage (GTDB taxonomy): Bacteria > Desulfobacterota > Desulfobacteria > Desulfobacterales > B30-G6 > JAJDNW01. The sequence goes on along the minus strand of JAFDAT010000411.1, from coordinate 1,277 downwards.
TTCATGATGAGCTCAGAATACTGGTTGAAAACGGGTTTACACCTTATGAAGCCATTGCCGCTGGTACTATTGTTGCCTCTGGAATTGTAAAACGAATGAATGGGCAGGATGATTTTGGAACCATCGTGCCTGGAAAAAGAGCGGATCTCATTCTGCTGCAAAAAAACCCGCTGGAAGATGTGGCCAATGTCCGCAAGATAAGTGGTGTCATGGCAGCCGGGCAGTGGTATGATCAAAAGGCAATAGCGGAGATGTTGGGCAATTAATTTCCGTGTTTACAGGTTTTTTAGCACATCACCACTATCGACATTTTTTACCAACTTGCATTTTTATGTTATCATGGGGAAAGATCATTTAGGCCATTTTCCCATTTTGCAATATTGTAAGAAAGTTGGTATCTATAGCGGAAATACAATAGACCCCATAGTTGCATAAACAACCTGGCAAAGTATAGATAATGAAAGGAGGACTAAAATGAAACCAATATTGAAATTATTTTTAATAGCAATGATGTTTGTATTTCTTAACGGATGCATAGGATCACAAGAAAAACTTGAAACCAAGAAAGAATCTCAATCTGAATTTAAAGGGAAAATTGCAAAAACTTATGAAGAATCTAAAGAATGGTGGCCAGAAAAGAAAAGACCTCCCAAGGATGCTCCTAATGTAATCATATTCTTGTTGGACGATGTCGGTTTTGCACAAGTTGAAAGCTTCGGTGGACTTATAGAAACACCCAATATTGATAAACTGGCGGATAACGGGTTACGCTATAATAATTTCCACACAACGGCATTATGTTCGCCATCAAGAGCTACTTTGATGGCTGGAAGAAATCCCCATATGATTGGTTTGGGAAGCCACGCATTGACTGCTATGGGTTTCCCTGGATACAATGCAATCATTCCTCCGTCAGCCAAATCGGTGGCTAACTACTTAGAAGATGAAGGATATGTAAACTATGCATTAGGAAAATGGGACCATACCCCTCTGTATGAAGTATCTCAAGTGGGGCCGTTTGATCGCTGGCCAAGTAATGAAGGATTTGCACATGCTTATACTTTCATGGCAGCAGATGTCCATCAGTTTATACCGGTAATGTGGGACGATCACCATCCAGAAACTTATAGAAAAACCGAGCATTTGGACAAAGACTTAGCGGACCGAGCTATAGATTGGATTACAGGTCACAAATCGCTTGATAAAGAATTACCATTTATGATGCTTTGGGCTTCTGGTTCTATGCACTCACCCCATCATGCACCAGACGAATACAT
>JAFDAT010000410.1 GCA_019313725.1 Deltaproteobacteria bacterium | reverse complement strand
TTTGTCTTCAAACTGGGACCGATGGTATCCTTAAGTGCTGCAGTCACCGCCCTGCTGTTTCTTCCCTTCGCCGGTCATCCACCGGTTTTTTCATTCAAAGGCGACCTTATCTTCATCTTGTACCTGCTGGGCCTGGGTCGTTTTTTCACCATAGCGGCCGCTATGGATACCGCATCGCCCTTCGAGGGGATGGGTGCGGCCCGGGAAGCCTATTTCCCGATTATCTGCGAAGCGACACTGTTCATGATCCTGATCCTGTTCTACATCCTGACCGGTGAACTGCGCCTGGCAGCCTATTTTTCAGGCAGCCAGCCTTTTGAACTTTGGCAGGTGGCGGGTTCGCCCATGCTGTTTGTGGTGATTGCCCTTTTCATTATTCTTCTGGCCGAAAACTCCCGCGTACCGGTGGACGATCCGGCCACCCACCTGGAACTGACCATGATCCATGAAGTCATGGCACTGGATCACAGCGGGCCGGACTTCGGGTTTATCGAACTGGGATCCTTCTTGAAACTGTTTTTTTACGCATCCATCGTCGCCCGGCTGATCATGCCCTTCGAATCCGGCTACCTGGCAATCAACCTTGGCCTATTCACGGCATCCCTCGTGGTTGTGTACATGGCCGTGGGTGTCATGGAGTCGGTCATGGCCCGGTACCGGATGGACAGGGTTCCCAAGTTTATCCTGACCTCCTTTGCCCTGGCTTTTTTTGCAACCGTTATTACCCTGGAGTTTATCAAATGAATATTCCGGTCGACATGATATTGTCCCTTGTGCTGCTGTCGGTGCTGTTTTCGTTTGGTTCAAGCCGTCTGCCCGGACTTATCAAAGTTCTGGCATTTCAGGGAGTGATCGTATCCATCGTCCCGCTGGTCATCGGGCACGACTTGACCACCGGCGGGGTCCTGTTTACCCTGATCACCCTGATCATTCGCGGCATCGTCATCCCCTTGTGTATTTATCTGGCCATAAAAAAGGTCGCCATTCGGCGGGAAGTCGAGCCCATCGTCGGCTATCACGCGTCACTGCTGGCAGGGCTGGGCCTGATCGTCGCTGCCGTGGTTGTCAGCCATAGATTCGAGGTGCCGTCCTCCAGTGCCAGCGTACTGCTTTTGCCCACCGCCATCGCCCTATTGATGGCCGGTATGTTCCTCCTGATGGCACGCCGCAATGCCATTGCCATGGTGCTGGGATATATCATGATGGAGAACGGTATTTACCTGGTGGGAACGACGTTCTCGGTGCGCGCCCTGCACATCGTGGAATTCGGAATTCTACTGGATGTGCTGGCCGGCGTCATGATCATGGCCGTCATCCTTCAGAATATCAAGCAGACATTTGATGACGTGGATACCGCCCTGCTCAGAACTTTAAAGGAATAGGTACTTGATTCATGGTTGAACTCGTTTTTCTGATCCCGTTCATTACCGGCGTAGTCGCCTTTTTTCTGCCCCGCAGCATAGGACGCCCGCTTCTGGTCTTTACCGGAGCGATGCACCTTTTACTCTCCATTCTGCTGTGGCTTCGGAAGCCCGAGCCGCTGTTCCAGGCCTATTTTGCCATCACGCCGGAAGGGATGCTGTCGCTGCTGGTGATATCGCTCCTGTTTTTCCTGATATCCATTTACACGGTTGGTTATCTCAAAGCGTCCGATATCAAAGCCGAAAACATCTTTATCGGCTCCATGCTGCTGTTCCTGTCCACCATGACCATGGTGACCCTTTCCGACCATATCATGGTCATGTGGATCGCCATTGAAGCAACGACTCTGGCCAGCGCGCCGCTGATCTACACCCACCGTACGGCCGTCTCCCTCGAGGCCACCTGGAAATATGTGCTGATCTGTTCCGTGGGCATTGCCATGGCCCTTTTAGGTTCGGTTCTGATCACCATTGCCATGGATGTGGGCCAGGTGGATGCGCCCGTCTCCTTTTCCGCGCTGACGGTGGTTGCAACCCAACTGGACCCCATGTGGCTGAAAGCGGGCTTTGCCTTTATCCTGGTGGGGTACGGCACGAAAATGGGCCTTGCGCCCATGCACACCTGGCTGCCCGATGCTCACAGCGAGGCGCCCAGCCCGGTTTCGGCGCTTTTATCCGGCGTACTGCTCAATTGCGCCTACCTGGGAATCTTCAAAACCAACAAAATCATGGTGGCTGCAGGCCTGGAGGATTTTTCCGGTCTTATCCTCATGGGGTTCGGCCTGGCTTCGATTCTGGCAGCAGGCACCTTTATTCTCAAGCAGACCGAATACAAACGCCTGCTGGCCTATTCGAGTATTGAAAACATGGGGATCATTGCCTTTGGCACCGGCGTCGGAGGGCTGGGTGCCTATGGCGCTATTCTCTGCCTTATTCACCACAGCCTGATCAAATCTTCGCTGTTTCTGACGTCAGGCAATATCCTGCTGGGCTACGGCAGCCGTTTGATTGAAAATACCGGCAATCTGGTCAACCGGATGCCCAAAACTTTCGTTGCTTTTTTCAGTGGTTTTGTCGCCATTTCCGGACTGCCCCCCTTTGGGATATTCATCGGCGAACTGTTCGTCATCATGGGGGCCTTCAAGGCCGGGCACTACACAGGTGCCACCATTCTGATCCTCAGCCTGTGTGTCATCTTTGCCGGTTTTGCCAACCAGGCAATGAAAATTTCTTTTAATACCTCAGAAACGACGGTTGGCTTGAAAGAAAAAGCCAATCTGGTCTGGCCTCAGTACGCGCTGCTATCGACCTCTCTGGTTTTGTGTTTCTGGATTCCGGACATCCTTTACCGGACAATTATGAATGCGGTGACTTCCGTTGGTGGAGGTTTTTAATGAGCACGGCTTTTTTAGAGATTACCCATGGTACCGCCGTTCCCAGGGAACGGGTTCCCGACCTTGCGTTTGACCATTTTCGCAAGGAAGCCCTTGACATTGTAGAAGGCGGCGGCAAGATCGTCCAATTCTTCGCCTACAAGGACGGCGAGACCGTCAAACTGCTGGCGGTACTGCGCAATGGCAAGCTGTTGGTGGCCGGGTGTGATGCGCCCGAGACCTACCCGGCCATGAGCCGCCAATGTGAACCGTTCCACATGTTTGAAAGGGAAATCGCCGAGCAGTTCGGCATCCGGCCCGAGGGCCACCCCTGGTTGAAGATGGTCCGCTACCACCCCAATTTCATGGACAGGACCGACATCTTCGGCAACGACTACACTGATGATATTCCCGGAAACTATGACTACTACAGTGTAGATGGCCCGGAAATTCACGA
>JAFDAT010000409.1 GCA_019313725.1 Deltaproteobacteria bacterium | reverse complement strand
GCGGCGGATGTTGAGGTTGTAATCGTGGATCTCCACAATCTCGATCTTGTCCACCAGACGGCTGTACTTGGGCAACTCCCGTTTGTGAGTAAATACGAAATCGATTTTCTCGATATCTTCGGGGCGCAGTTTGTTTTGGGCCTTGCCTTCGGCGTATTCGCGGTCGGCGTTGATGAACAGCACCTTATCGCGCAGGGTATCGGGCTTGTTTTTGTTGGCCACGATCACACAGGCGGGAATGCCGGTGCCATAAAAAAGCCCGGGCGGCAGACCGATGACAGCCTCGATCACATCATCCTCGACGAAGATTTCGCGAATGAGCTTTTCCTTACCGCCCCGAAAGAGCACACCGTGGGGCATGATGGTGGCCATATGGCCATCTGATTTGAGACTGGCCAGCATGTGCTGAACGAACATGAGATCCGCCTTCTTGCCGGTCTCGGGGCACCATTCGCGAAAACGATTTGGAAATTTCAACGTGGCCCGACTGTAGTTCTGGGAAAACGGCGGATTGGCAAGGACGCGGTCGAAATTTCGAACTTGTCCGTTTTCTAGAATCAGGGGATCTTCCAGAGTGTCCCCGTTCTCGATGGTGAATCGGGTAATGTTGTGCAGAATCATATTCATGTTGCAGATCGACCAGACCGTGCCATTGGAGTCCTGCCCGTAAAGGGCCAGATCGTTTGGGTCCTGGCCCTGTTCTTCGACGTACTGGTGGGCCTGGATAAGAAAGCCGCCTGAACCGGCGGTGGGGTCGTAAACATTGTTGCCCGCCTCGGGCTTGGTGAGCTGTACCAGCAGACGGACAACCTCGGCGGGCGTGTAGAACTCGCCGCCTTTCTTGCCCGCGCTGTCGGCAAAGAACTTGATCAGGTATTCATAGGCCGCGCCGAGCAGGTCGGGGAACTCGAAATTGTCATTGATCAGGACAAATTGGGGCTGGTTGAAGTGGTCGAGCAAGTCCTTCCATTTCTGGTCGGGAATCTTGGTCTTGCCTTTAACGGCATTGAAATCGATATTGTTTTTCAGCACCCCGGCCAGGGCATCATTTTCGTCTTCCACGGCGGCGATGGCCTTGTTGAGCATATTGCCGATGTCGTGCTTCAGGTGCTTGAGTGGGGGAACATCATCGCCGTTTTCATCGATCCACGCCTCATGCCAGCGGGCACGGAGCGGGATAAAAAAGGTCTCGCCGTAGGATGTTTTATCTTCAAGGACTTCCTTTAACAGGTCGGGCTGGTCCTTTAAGTGAGCAAAGTCCGTCTTTATGAGCTGCACTCGCCGGCGGTCGAATTCGTCCGAAAGACGCTTGAGAAAGAGCATCCCAAAAATGAATTCCTTGAACTCCGAGGCCTCCATCTTGCCTCGCAGAATGTCGGCCGCCTTGAATAAAAACGATTCAAGCTGGGAGAGTGTGATTTTTTCCGATTTCATTAAATGACAAGAGTTTGCTTTTAAGGGCAGATCAGGTAATTAATATTGTTGGTACGGTGTGTAGCGATCGGAGATGCCGCCGCTGGTGCGAAAATAAGTCCCAACCGACTTCATCCTATGGTAATTAAACTACCTGATGCCAACCATACAGTCAAGTCGGTTATTTTTTGAAATCGAGTTCATAAAAAAGGAGATGCTCAAATGAAAAAAGTGATTATCATCGGCGTGGGTGCCCAGGGAAGTACCATTGCCAAACGGCTTAACGAAGACGCCCATGTGTCGGAAATCATCTGCGCGGATTATGACCTGAAAGCGGCCAGGGAGCTAGGGAACACCCTGGACAAAGCCACCGCCCTGCAATTGGATGCCGGCCAGGTGGACAATGTGATCCAGGCAGCCCGGGACGGCAACATTATCGTCAACGGTCTTCCCCTGGAATATAACCTGATCATCATGGAAGCCGCCCTGGCCGTGAATGCATCCTACATGGACATGGCCGGTCCCATGCTCGAGGAGGTCGGTTTCGTGGAGAGCTACAAGCTCATTTTCTCTGAATGGCACGACCGCTTCAAGGAAAAGGGTTTGACCGCTCTCGTCGGTGCTGGTTCCACGCCGGGCCTGGCCAACGTGGTTGCCCGGGAGTCGGTGGACAAGATGGATGCCTGTGACAAGATCGGCATCTACGTGTACGACGGCGTCTGGACCAACCGCTTCACCCCGTTCTGGTGGTCACCGGAAGTCGCCCTGGGCGACATGGGCTACATCACCTTCAGGTGCGAAAACGGCGAGATCATCACCGACAAACCCTTCAGCCGGCCGGAGATGATGCAATTCAGGGGTGTCCCCAACCCCGTCCGCATGGTGGACCATGAACACGACGAACCCGTCACCATGGGACTGTTGAAAGACACGGTGCTAAAGGGCGTCAAAAATGTGGAATTCAAATACGGCGGCCCGTCCGTGGAGCTTTCGGAAAGCCTGTACCAGATGGGTCTGCTTTCTCTGGAGCCCGTGGATGTAAACGGGACCGCCATCGTACCCATGGACCTGGTCCTCAAGCTGACCCCGCCGGCACCGAAATACCCCGACGAAATCAAAGCCATCCTCGACGAAGGCATGGCCATGGAGGAAGGCGCATTCCTGGTGCGTGTCCAGGGGCGGAAAAATGGCCAAGCCTTGTGCATCGACAGCTACCTGGCCGCTCCGGGGTTGGCGGAAGCCTTTGCCAAGTCTCAGATCAGCCACGAATCATACGTGACCGGACAGTGCGCGTCTGTCTTTGCCAAGATGATGGTCAATGACGTGTTTACAGAAAAGGGCCTGTTTTCACCTGAAGAACTGGGAACTGAAGAAAGGTCCTTCTGCTTCCGGGAGCTGGCCAAACTGGGTGTTACCATCGATGAAATCGTGGAAACGAGGCTGTATTAGAATGCGGATTGCGGAATGTGGAATTCGGCATCAGGCGGAACAGACGCCCTCATCATATACGACCCTGCCATCGAACAGGGTCAAGAGCACTTTGGCTGCATTGATTTCAGCAGGCGGAATTTCAAACAGGTTGCGGTCCAGAACGATCAGGTCGGCGCGTTTTCCCGTTTCGATGCTGCCGACGATGTCATCCTGATGCATCAGGTAGGCGCCGTTGATGGTATACCCTGCGATCATGGTTGCCAGGTCGACAGTTTCCTGCGGATTGAGTTGGGGAGACCCTTCGGGCAGGTGTGGATCCTGGCGCCGGATCCCCACCTCGATGGCGTCCAGGGGATTGAGGCTCGACACGAACCAGTCGCTGCCGCAGGCGATCCTGCCCCCGCTTC
>JAFDAT010000408.1 GCA_019313725.1 Deltaproteobacteria bacterium | reverse complement strand
TTTGTATATATGAATTTTAAGGCTATACCCGGCAACATCGGCACTGAGGATAGCGGTGAGTTTACGTTTGAAATTTTGTTCATTGGGCATTTGGATCACCTTCTGGTTATGGGTTTAAAGAAGATGATACGTCTTGGAAAGGTAAGAACAGGCCGAGATCGAGACCAGAGCAGGCTCAACTGTGGAAAAACAGCTTCAGATCAAGAATGATTTAAATGGAATATAAGGTACATACATGATCGGTTGATGTTGGTCAAGAAGTGGGTATACCAACGTCATGGATGACGTATGTAGGATGGAATCCAGCTATATCTCTAAACCTGTGATTGATGGAGAGCATCGGTAAAAATTGTACATAAAAATAACTGGTTCCGATGGATGTTATCACCACCGGCTGCCACGAACACTCTGTTACTGATAACATTTTTCTTACAAAAATGTAAAAAGCCATATTGTGGAAATCAAACCAACAAAATTGGCCGAAGAATATTGCTGATATTCCACGCCTTTTCCCATTGATTGAGTTCCGGACTAATAGCCGATCCTTATTCTTTCTGAAAACCACCGAGAAATGGCATTAAAAGTGTTCACTATTGAGATTGAAGCTTTGGGAACCCCGTCGCCAACACTGATGAATGTGCTTAAATGCATCATCGAAGGCAGAGTACCAGGAAGCTTGTATTCAGGCACTTTCAAGGTTTGATTCCCACATCTTATAGTGATTAACACAATATATTGACGATTGTATTTTAGCTCATAAACACTATCAGGGAGACTGTCGAAAAAGTCCCAAAATTGCCATTTTAGCAATTTCGCATGTAATTAAATCAACTAGTTACGAACATCGAAATCACAAATTTAAGGTTTTTCGACAGCCTCAGTATTTTTCTGAATTTTTACGAAAATGAAAACCTGGCAAGAATTGTCCAATTTGACATACAGTTACTGCTATGCTAATAATCCTTTCAAACCATCTGAAATTCTTTCCGAATGTCAACGCAAGGGGAATTTAATACTCGTGTCCCTACTTTTATTTTTATACCTGATTTGTCCAAAACCTTTTGAAGACAAACATTGCTGGTAAATTAGGATATCAATTTGGCTGTTATCGAATTGCAATTTTATATCTAATGGTTATAGTAAAAAAATACCGAGGTTTAAAAATATTGGTGTAAACCACAAGCTTTAAGAGCTTAATCCCCAATTTGAAATAGGGTTCAACGCTATATCGGAACTGGCTACATGACGCCATTTATAGACGTTTAATTCATTTTTCAAACACAATAAATCGAATACTCTCAATGAGAATTGCAAGCTCAGGAGGCGATTATGACTATTCATAAAAACATTAACGTATTTGTTTTTACCGCATCTCTCATTGCGGCTTTGATGATCTCGCAGCCCGTAGCAGCTTCGGATGCAGGTGCCCCGGCAAAAGACCTGCTGTCCAATGCCTATACCGGCAAAGTGTATTCACCCTATGCTCAGCGCGGTATTCCCGAGAGGCCACTGTGGGGCGATACACATCTCCATACTTCGCTGTCTATGGATGCAGGCCTGTTCGGCAATCGCCTGTCTCCTCGTGAAGCTTACCGGTTCGCACGCGGTGAAGAAGTCGTATCCTCAACCGGTCAGGCGGTGCGCTTGTCCCGGCCACTGGACTGGCTGGTGGTCGCTGATCATTCCGATGGAATGGGCATGGTGGGCGATCTCGCCGCCGGCAAGCCTGAAATACTGGCCTTCGAGCAAGGCGGGCGCTGGAATAAAGGCCTTGAGGAAGGCGGCGATGCATCGGTTCAGGCGGCACTCGACCTGATCTCAAATTTTTCGCAGGGCACAGTGGATCCCGGGTTGATGGCGCTTTATTCGCCGGGCTCGAAACTCTACAAGAACCTGTGGGAAAAAGTCATCGACGACGCCGATGCTTTCAACGACCCCGGGCGGTTTACCGCATTCATTGGCTTTGAGTGGACTTCATTGATCAAGGGCAACAATATGCATCGGGTCGTCATCATGCGCGATGGCGCGGTCCGCGCCAGGCAGGTGGTGCCTTTCACCATGACAGCGCCCCAGGGCAGCCCCGATCCCAGGGATTTGTGGAAGTATTTGGCCAACTACGAAAACAAGACCGGTGGTGAAGTGCTGGCAATTGCGCATAACGGTAATCTGTCAAATGGGATCATGTTTCCGCTGGAAGCGCAGTGGAACGGGACCAAGTTTGACGAGACCTATGTCACCCAGCGCGACAAATGGGAGCCGCTCTACGAAGTTACCCAGATCAAGGGTGACGGCGAAACCCATCCCTTCCTGTCGCCAGACGACGAATTTGCCGATTACGAGACCTGGGATCTTGGAAATCTCGATGCGTCAGTGTCAAAGACCAACGATATGCTGGCTGGCGAATACGCTCGTGAGGCATTAAAGCGTGGTCTGGTTATCGAGAAACGCCTCGGCACCAATCCATACAAGTTCGGTTTGATCGGTTCAACTGACAGCCATACGTCACTGGCAACTGCCGAAGAAGATAACTTCTTTGGCAAGCATAGCGGATACGAACCCAATCCGAAACGGATGAGTCATACTTTCATGGAAACAGACAAGGGAAAAATAGTCGGTTGGCAGATGGTCGCATCGGGACTTGCCGCGGTATGGGCAACCGACAATACCCGTGAAGCGATATTTGACGCGATGCTGCGCAAGGAGGTCTATGGCACAACCGGACCGCGTATAGCGGTACGGTTGTTTGGCGGTTGGGAATTTAACGACCAAGACATGAACTCCCGGATACCGGCCAATGCAGGCTATGCGAAAGGAACACCTATGGGCGGCGACCTGCGGGTGAAGCCCAAAGACGCGACCGCGCCGAATTTTATGGTCTATGCCTTGCGTGATCCGATAGGTGCCAATCTCGATCGTATCCAGATCGTGAAAGGCTGGCTCGATGCCGACGGCACAACGCATGAGAAAGTTTACGACGTTGCGTGGTCAGGTGAAAGGGTGCTGGATAAGAAAGGAAAGTTACCGGCTGTGGGCAACACTGTAGACGCTGCAATTGCCACTTGGACCAATACCATCGGCGCAGCAGAACTGTCTAAGGTCTGGACAGATCCAGATTTTGATGCGAAGCACAAAGCGTTTTACTATGCGCGGGTCCTTGAAATCCCGACCCCTCGCTGGTCCACCTATGATGCTTTCAGGTTTGGCATTGAACTGCCAGAGGGAGCGCCCGTCTCGACCCAGGAGCGGGCTTACAC
>JAFDAT010000407.1 GCA_019313725.1 Deltaproteobacteria bacterium | reverse complement strand
AGTGATTCAAAAGTGGTTGACTATCAGGCCGGGATGGAGAGCAGCACCACTGCTATGATCGGCGCCCTGGCCGGGATCAATATGATCTCCGGGGCTGGCATGCTGGATTTTCTGGCTTGCATGAGTCCAGAAAAACTGCTGATCGATGCCGAAGCGATAGGCATGGCCCAGCGTATGTTGAAAGGCATGCAAGTCCAGACCGATCCACTGGCTGCGGACATGTATGAGGGGATCAATTTCAAAAGTGATTTCTTAAAACAGCGCCTTACGGGCCAATTATTAAAGAAGGAGCAGTATCTGCCCTCTGCGGTAATTGACCGCGGCTCGGTTCGTAATTGGCAGCAGTCTGGGGCTTCAGATACCTTTGCACGTGCCAAAACACAGCTGGGTGAATTGCTCAAATCCTATCAACCCCCAGCTCTGCCAGCCGAGCAGGTCGAAGAACTCAAGCAGATGGTCAGCAAGCTGGCATCAGAGGCTGGATTGGAAAAATTGCCCTCGCTGGGTATTGAGTAATTTATAGTTTTCAATTCCCCCTGAATGTTTTATAGGTTTTCCACAACCATAAGTTTATATTGGAGACGGATTGATGAATCCATTGAAAATTATTTCTGAACAAATCAATCTAATCCGGGTACTGGCATATCACAGGACATTGAGGAGATTATTAAGACCAGCAGACAATAAACCAAGTTTCGTTTTGGTAAGGATCCATCCCTGGGTGAAGACATCTTTTTCCTTCTGGGTTAATTTTTGGTTTGTAGTTTATTTGAGGTTTGGTGCGGGGAGGTTATATCTCTGGACAGGTATTTTATCTAAGCAAACAAACAGTTAGGGTAAAGAAGAAGATTGACCTTTCACCTTCGTTTTGCTATCTTTCTTGCCTCCTATGTGGACTATCCTAACATTGCTTGTGGATTAGAATTTTGGGGGCAGGTCAAGGATATAGCGGAACGGCGGGAAATTTAACAAATACCGTACGCAGGACTGAACATTTTTAACTTCAAATGTCCCTTATTAATTTAGGAGTAACACGATATTGGGCATAATTACAATAAAGGATGTAAATTAAATCATTGCTTCCCTTGAATTATTTCAGTTTTTGAATACGGGATATTCCTCCATTGACATTGAGAATATTCTTGGCTAACATCAGCCTTTGTCGTTTATATATTTTTTGAGTGAATTTAAATTTTGAATCAATCCTTTAGGGAGTTGACTTGTGTCTAAGAAAATACCCACCCATGCCCAAGTTGTTGTCATCGGCGGTGGCATTGTTGGTTGCAGTGTCGCCTATCATCTAACCAAACTTGGCTGGAAAGACGTAGTGCTGCTCGAACGCAAAGTCCTCACTTCCGGCACCACCTGGGCCGCGGCAGGTCTGGTCGGTCAGCTCTGGGCATCCAGTGCACTCACCAAGCTCGCCAAGTATGGAACCGAACTATATTCACGCTTGGAGAAAGAAACTGGACAGGCAACTGGGTTTGTCCGCAGCGGATCCCTCCGGGTTGCCAGGACAGAAGCTCGCAAGAGCGAGTATGACCGGGCGGCTGGAATGGCGCGAGCATTTGGCGTGGCGATTGAGGAAATTAGTTTTGAAGAAGCCCGCAAGATGTGGCCCCCTATGAGGATGGATGACGTGGTGGCCGTATACTACCAACCCAATGACGGCCACACCTCACCGGTGGATACCGCCCGGGCAATGGCAATAGGTGCCAAGATGGGCGGAGCCAGCGTATTCGAGGGTGTCACAGTCACCGGAATTGGGTTAAAAAACAAAGCAGTTCATGAGGTGAACACGGACCAGGGCAAAATTACCTGTGAATATGTGGTCAACTGCGGCGGCATGTGGGGGCGCGAACTTGGCAAAATGGTTGGAGTCAGCGTTCCGCTGCACGCAGCCGAACACATGCACATCACAACCACTGCCATCGATGGAGTCTATCAGGATATGCCCATCCTACGAGACATGGACGGGTATATTTATTTTAAGCAAGAAGGGGAAGGTCTGCTGATGGGTGGCTTTGAACCCAGGGCTAAGCCCTGGGGAATGAAGGGCATTCCAGAGACTTTCGAATTCACCGAACTGGCGGAAGATTGGGACCAGTTCGAGCTATTTATGACCAATGCAATTCAACGTTGTCCAGCTATGGAAGAGGCCGGGATCATGCACTTCACAGTTGTCCCGGAAAGCTTCACACCAGACAATAAATACATGCTTGGGGAAGCACCAGGTGTCAAAAATTACTTCGTTGCCGCGGGTATGAACTCGGTGGGAATTGCCAGCGCAGCTGGAGCAGGCAGGGCAATTTCGGAATGGATCGTTGAAGGCCATCCAACCGAAGATTTGTGGGAAGTAGATATTAGGCGCTTCCACGGCTGGCAAAGCAACAGTCAGTATTTACAAGATAGGATCACCGAGACGGTCGGCTTTCTCTATGCAGACCATTGGCCATTCAAACAGCCAAAAATGGCCCGGTCTGTCCGACGTTCGCCTATTCACCATCAGCTAAAGCAGCAAGGCGCATGCTTTGGAGTGGTCGCTGGATGGGAACGGGCTAATTGGTTTGCTCCCGAGGGAATCAAACCTGAGTATGAATATAGTTGGGGGCGGCAAAATTGGTTTGAATACGCCGCTTCAGAGCACATGGCTGTCCGCAATGGTGTAGGTGTTTATGACCTGACGTCAATGGCGAAATTTCGCTGTCAAGGACGGGACGCCAAGGATGTTTTGCAGCATATCTGTGCCAATGATATTGATGTGCCGGTTGGCAAGGTGGTTTATACTCAATTGCTTAATCTTCGAGGCGGTATAGAAGCAGATCTGACGGTCACACGGCTGGCCGAGGATACCTATTTTATCGTCACTGCCGGGGCAACTGAGATCCGTGATTTTGACTGGTTAAGTCGTCATATCCCTGGAGACAGCCAGGCTGTTTTAACCAATCTGACCTCGGCTTACGCCATGTTGGGCATTATGGGGCCAGAGTCCCGCAATTTGCTCTCTGCGTTGACCAGCGCAGACCTATCCAACGATGCCTTCCCTTTTGCAACGGTCCAGGAAATTGATTTTGCCTACGCCCGGCCCTTGGCGCTCAGAATGTCTTACGTCGGTGAATTGGGATGGGAACTATATATTCCATCCGAGTTTGCCTCTGGTGTGTTCGATGCATTGCTGGCTGAAGGTGAGAAGTTTGATTTGCGTCAGGTCGGGTTGCATGCATTGGATTCTCTTCGACTGGAAAAAGGATACCGTCACTGGGG
>JAFDAT010000406.1 GCA_019313725.1 Deltaproteobacteria bacterium | reverse complement strand
GGTGAATACCCTCATCATATGTTGGAGTTTCGCAGGTTGAACTATTATTTCTACCGGTGCAGAATTCCAGTCAGGACAAAACAGTTTTCGATCCGACGTCGTGAGTTTGATGATTGGCTGATCGAACGGTCGGGTGTTAAGGTTATTGAACACAATGTGAAACAGATTCGCAAAGAGGGTAAGCTTTACGTCATCGATGGGATTTATCGATGTGAGTACCTTGTGGGAGCGGGAGGAACAAACTGTTGCGTGTACCGGACATTCTTCAGACTCGTCAATCCCCGAAAAGAGGTTAACAAAATCATCGCCGTAGAGGAGGAGTTTCCATATGATTACAGCGATTCTGAGTGTCACCTCTGGTTTTTCGATAACAAACTGCCGGGCTACGCCTGGTATGTGCCCAAGGGCAATGGCTACCTGAACGTCGGTATTGGCGGGAAGTACCTGAAGATGAAACAAAGGGGCCAGAATATTTTTGAGCACTGGGACCGTCTGGTTGAGAAACTGGCCGATCTCGGCCTGGTGCAACACCGGCGCTTCCAGCCTAAAGGGTGCAGCTATTTTTTAAGAGGCAAGCGGGAAACCGTTCAAATTGACAAAGCATTCGTAATCGGCGATGCCGCCGGCCTGGCAACCATTGATATGGGAGAAGGCATCGGTGCTGCCGTGCGGAGTGGCATTTTGGCAGCCAAAGCGATTGTCACCGGCCAATTATATTCTACCCAAACAATTAATAGATACAGTTTTAAGAATATTTTTCTACAATTCCATAAGTAATATTATTGATGATCGGATCAGCGGCGCTTAAGGTCGGCAATCACCCGGCGCGCAGCGTTGTATCCGGGCGCACCGGAGACCCCGCCGCCCGGGTGGGCACCGGAACCGCACAGGTAAAGATTTTGAACCGGGGTCCGATACTGGGCGGCCTTCGGGTGCGGGCGCAGAGAAAAAAGCTGGTCCATATCGTGACGCCCGTGAAATATATCCGATTCCGTGAGCCCGTATATCGTCTCCAGGTCCAGGGGGCTTAACATCTGGCGTCCGATAATGAGGTCGGGCAGGTTGGGCATGGCCCGGGCCATATAGGCGATGATGCGGTCGGCAACATCTTCTTTGATGTCATCCCAGCTTACCCCGTCGACCAGCTGATAGGGATAGTATTTGGCCAGTATGCTCATGACGTGCCGGCCCGGGGGGGCGAGACTGTCGTCCAGCGTGGAAGGGATGGTTATCTCCAGGCGCGGCTCATCCGGCAATCGGCCTGCGGCTGCAGCAAAATAGTTGGCCTCCATAGCGTCGTAATCGGGATGCATGGTGATGTCGGAACGGTGCCAGGCCCCTTCGGATCCGGCCGGGAAAAATTTAATGTCGGGCAAGCCCTTGAGCGCAAGGTTGAGGCGCAGCGAGCTGTGCCCCATTCGTATCTGGCGGATGTCCCGCACGAAATCCGCATCAAGGTGTTTCGGATCCATGAGCTTGAGAAAGGTACGTTTAGGATCGGTATTGGCCAGTACACAGCGACCGTTGAGGATTTCACCATCCTCGAGCCGTACACCGGCGGCACGACCGCCGTCTACTATGATTTCTGCCACCGCGGCATCGGTTCGAATTTCAACCCCTTTTGAAAGTGCAAATCCTGCCATGGCCTGGGTGAGCCCGCCCATGCCGCCTTTTACCAGCCGCCAGGCGCCCTTTTCCCCTTCTATTTCACCGATGGCGCTGTGGAAGAAGGGAATGGCCGATCCCGGCTGCCGGAGACTGGCAAAATTTCCCGAGAAACAGGCGGCGGCATACATGCTTTTAATCATGGAGCTGTCAAACCAGCGCTGGATGAAATCATGGGCGCTGCTGAACAACATCTGAAACAGACGGTGCCTCAACTCAGGGGTTAGCTTGCGAATATCCCACCCCATACGCGCCAAAGCCGTCAAATCAGACAGACCGGCTGCCAGTTTCGGCGGTTCCCGGAGCATCTGATTGCGAATGACGGTACCGATACTTTGGACCATCGCATCGAATTGCTGCATGGCATCGTAATCGAGACTGGAAAAACGTCCGATCTCCTTGCGGTCATGCGCTTCATCGCCGGTTAAAAACAAATGATCGTCATTGCATATCGATAGGGTGCCGTCCATCTTAAGCATCTCGAATCCATGCTTTTTCAATTCAAGATCCTTGATGACCTCCGGCCTCAACAGGCTGACCACATAGGAAACCGCCGAGATTCGATACCCCGGATGAATTTCCTCGGTGACCACGGCACCGCCGACCTGAGGGAGCCGTTCCAGAACTATTGTTTTCAAGCCGGCTTTGCCCAGGTATCCTGCCGTGGTCAAGCCGTTGTGGCCACCGCCTACGATGATGGCATCATATTTTTCAGTCATTTTTCTCCTGTGCTCTATTTTATTGCTCCGGCAATTAAATACGTTAACGCCGTCATTCCCGCGAAGGCGGGAATCCAGTGTTTTCAGATAGTTCTGGATGCCTGCCTTCGCAGAGCCTATCCCTGCGAAGGCAGGGGAATGACGGAATTTCGGACTTTTTGCGAGTCTGTCAAAGTTGATGAATCGCTACGCTCTGCCATTTATAAAAAAGATAGAATTCCTTAACTTTAGTCACTTTAGTTCACTTTAGCCCACTTTAGACACTCATATGTTATGGTGTAGATACTCCCTTCCAGGGAGCATCCAGTGCCCCCGCAGGACGGGATCTTCGGCACGCCCTCCGGACCCGGGTATCTACGCAACATTAGGGGAATAATGATACATCAGGTAAGCCTTACGCACCGTCTCGATGATTTCCCAGGTACCCTTGCTGTTCTCGGGAAAAAACAGCACATCGCCGGCGTCGATTTCGATGGGGTCCCCCTTTTCCGGATGAAAAATGCAGCGCCCCGTTAAAAAAGTGGTGAGCTCGGCGTGCATGACCTCACGGGTAAATTTCCCCGGGGTGCATTCCCAGATGCCGGCTTCTGATCCGTCCTCCTTTTCACTGATAAAAAGGCCCCTTAACTGGCAGATCGACTCACCGATGGTTTTGGGTGTGCCCCAGTCTTCCAATTGATCCGACGGAATATTGGCAGCGTCCTTGATTTTTATAATCGACATGATTGGTTCTCCTTTAATCGTTAACGTTAGTTAATCATATGTTATGGCGCAGATACTCCCGTCGAGGGCCTATCAGGTGCTGAGCCCTCTGGACCCGGGTATCTATTGCCAAAGGATTTACGGATACATGTCGGCGTGTCGTCAATCCGTGTCGCGCATGG
>JAFDAT010000405.1 GCA_019313725.1 Deltaproteobacteria bacterium | reverse complement strand
CTGGGGCTCGCGTTCGAGGGTGCCGAAACCGTGGCCGAGCAGAAGGTGACAACCGCATTTTTTCCGGTCAGTGAAAGCGAAGTGGAACTTCTGGAATCCACGGCGCCCGATGGACCCGTGGCAAAATACATCGAAAAAAATGGCCCGGGAATTCAGCATGTTGCCTTCCGGGTCGATGACATCGATGCCGCCCTGGCGGAGCTCAAGGAAAAAGGGGTCAAACTGATCGACCAGGAACCTCGTATCGGTGCCGGTGGCGCCAGGATTGCCTTTCTGCACCCCAAAGCCACCGGAGGGGTGCTGGTGGAGCTGTGTGAAAGGTAGAGATCGTTTTACGTTTTAAGTTTTACGTTTTATGTGAGCATGCCGCGGGTGTTGGCTGTCCGCTCTTGACGGTTGGCTTTTGGCGCAACGCAGTCAATGCTTGATGCCACGTAACACGTAAAACTTAAAACATAAAACGATTCAGAGAAGAATATAAGTCAACAATTGAGATTTCTACAGGAGTGTGTCATGTCAAAACAACCGAGCATTGAAAAATGGAAAGAACTCGCCACCAAGCAGCTCAGGGGCAAGCCGCTGGATTCCCTGAACTGGGAAACCCCCGAAGGGATCGAGGTCAAGGCGCTCTACACGGCCGAAGACCTGGAAAATATGGACCACGTCGGTACGCTGCCGGGCTTTGAGCCCTATGTCCGCGGCCCCATGGCAACCATGTATGCCGGGCGTCCGTGGACCATCCGTCAATACGCCGGTTTTTCCACGGCAAAAGATTCGAACGCCTTCTACAGGAGAAATCTTGCCGCCGGGCAAAAGGGGCTTTCGGTTGCCTTCGATCTGGCCACCCACAGGGGCTACGATTCTGATCACCCCAGGGTGATGGGCGATATCGGCAAAGCCGGCGTGGCCATCGATTCAGTGGAGGACATGAAGATACTTTTCGACCAGATACCCCTGGACCAGATGTCGGTTTCCATGACCATGAACGGTGCTGTTCTGCCTATTCTGGCCGGGTATATTGTGGCGGCCGAGGAGCAGGGTGTCAAACAGGAGCAGCTGTCCGGAACGATACAGAATGACATCCTCAAGGAATACCTCACGCGCAATACCTACATCTACCCGCCCGAGCCTTCCATGCGCATTGTTGCGGACATCATCGGCTACTGTTCCGGAAACATGCCCAAATACAATACGGTGAGCATCAGCGGCTATCACATGATGGAGGCCGGGGCCAACTCGGTGCTGCAGACCGCGTTCACCCTTGCGGACGGGCTCGAATATGTCAAATCCGCGCTGGCCGCAGGGCTCGACATCGATACCTTTGCTCCGCGTCTCTCCTTCTTTTTTGGTGTGGGGATGAATTTTTTCATGGAGATCGCCATGCTGCGGGCCGCCCGTTTCCTGTGGCACGAACTGATCAGCCCCTTCAACCCCAAAAACCCAAAATCGACCATGCTGCGGACCCACGTTCAGACATCGGGATGGAGCCTTACAGAACAGGATCCTTACAACAATATTATCCGGACGACATTGGAAGCACTGGCCGCTGCCCTGGGAGGGACCCAGTCCCTGCACACCAACTCATTTGACGAAGCCGTCGGGTTGCCCACTGATTTTTCCGCCAGGATTGCCAGGAATACACAGATTATCATCCAGGAAGAGTCTCAGGTTTGTCATGTGGCGGACCCTTTGGGCGGTTCCTATTATATAGAAGCCTTGACCGACGGCATTATCAGGGAAGCCCGCAAAATCATCCAGGAGGTGGATGAGATGGGCGGCATGGCCAAAGCTATCGAGACCGGCATGCCCAAGATGCGCGTGGAAGAGTCGGCAGCCAAAAAGCAGGCTAGAATTGATCAGGGTCTGGATGTGATTGTGGGGGTCAACAAGTACAAAATTGAAGACGAACCTCTGGAGGATGTGCTCGAAGTTTCAGATGCGGTACGTCGGGAACAGATCCAGCGCCTGGAAGAGATAAAAGCCGCCAGGGACGGCGCAGCCGTTGCAAAGGCACTCGCAGATCTCACCAGGGCTGCCGAAACAGGCGGAAATCTTCTGGAGGCCTGTCTTCCTGCCGTCCGGGCGCGTGCCACCGTGGGTGAGATTTCGGATGCCATGGAAAAAGTTTTCGGCCGGTTTGTGGCCACCACGCAGTGTATTTCGGGTGTGTATGCCGCAGAGTACGGTGACAGTGAAATTTTTGCCGCGGTGCGCAAAAGGACGGATGATTTTCTGGCAAAAGAGGGGCGGCGTCCCCGGATACTGGTCACTAAAATGGGACAGGACGGTCATGATCGGGGTATAAAGGTGATTGCCACCGCATTTGCCGACCTGGGGTTCGACGTGGACATCAGCCCCATGTTTCAGACGCCCGAAGAGGCTGCAAAAATGGCCGTGGAGAACGATGTTCACGTCGTGGGTGCCTCGAGCCTGGCGGCGGGTCACAAGATCCTGGTACCCCAGCTGGTCGAGAACCTGAAAAAAGAGGGCGGGGACGATATTCTGGTCGTTGTGGGCGGTGTTATTCCGCCGGGCGATTACGACTTTCTTTATAAACACGGAGCATCGGGTGTGTTCGGGCCGGGTACGGTGGTGACGGATTCAGCCAATCAGATACTGAACGCACTCGATAAAAGGGTATGACGCTGAAGGACGATACATACTACGTTCAAGGTGTTCTGGATCGAGACAAACGTATCATTGCCAAGACCATCACCTTGATTGAAAGTTCCCTGGCACAGCACCAGAAGGTTGCGCGCCGGGTTATCAACCACCTGTTGCCGCATACGGGCAAAGCCGTCCGTTTGGGCATCAGCGGTGTCCCCGGCGCCGGCAAAAGCACCTTTATCGAAAGCCTTGGGACCCTGCTGGTGGCCAAAAGTCATCGTGTGGCGGTGCTGGCCGTAGATCCAAGCAGCAAACGCAGCGGGGGCAGCGTGCTGGCGGATAAAACCCGTATGGAGAAGCTTTCCGTCGCCGAAAACGCCTTTATCCGGCCCTCACCGTCCGGGGGGACGCTGGGGGGCGTAGCCCGAAAAACCCGGGAGACCATGCTGGTGTGCGAAGCCGCCGGATATGACGTGCGCCGGTGCCGGGGATGAACTGCAGGGCATCAAAAAAGGGGTTCTGGAGGTGGCCGACGCCATCGCTGTCAACAAGGCGGACGGCGACAATATCGATAGGGCCGAAAGGGCCGCGAAACAATATGAAAATGCACTGCACTACCTGATTCCCACATCCACGATCTGGAGCCCGAAAGTGATGACCTGCAGTTCGTTGGCGGCCGGCAACGCCAGCATCATCAAGATCTGGGAAACCGTATTGGAGCACCGCCGGCGGCATGTAGAAAGCGGTGCCCTTGACAGGAAAAGGCAGGACCAGGCCCTTGACTGGATGTGGTCACTGTTGGAAGAGGGGCTCAAGGAACGATTTTTTGGCAACCCGAAAATCGTTGCACGCTTGCCGCAGATTAAGAGAAGTGTCAAAAACGGTGAAACCGCACCGACCGTCGCAGCCGATGAGCTGCTTTTTTCCCTTGACAATCAAGAGGTGCTTTAGGATTATTTCAGTTTGGTTAAAACGCAACTTATTCCAGCATTAAAAACTTGGTCCTTTGGGCCAGGTCAGAGCCATTAGGCTCTGCCAAAAAAAATAATTTAAAGTGTCAAGTTAAATTGAAAGGAATCTACTATGGGTATCGTGGAAGATAAAATTAAGGATCTGAAGGAGAAGGAAGAAAAGATCCTGCAGATGGGCGGGGAAAAGGCTGTGGCCAAGCACAAAAAAAAGGGGAAGCTGACCGCCCGCGAGCGTATGGACCTGCTGTTTGACCAGGGTACATTCCGGGAAATCGATATGTTGGTCACGCATCGCTGTGTGAACTTCGGCATGGAAGATGTGGATATTCCCTCGGACGGGGTTGTCACGGGCCATGGCCTGGTTGAGGGCCGGCAGGTGTTCGCTTTTGCGCAGGATTTTACGGCAAGAGCCGGCAGCCTGGGCGAAATGCAGGCCAAAAAGATATGCAAGGTCATGGATCTGGCACTGAAAGCGGGGGTACCCTTTGTCGGTCTGAACGATTACGGCGGGGCCCGTATACAGGAGGGCGTGGACGCGCTTTCCGGGTATGGACAGATTTTTTACCGCAACTCCCTGGCCTCG
>JAFDAT010000070.1 GCA_019313725.1 Deltaproteobacteria bacterium | reverse complement strand
CTGGGGCTGAAGAAATCGCTGGTGATCGGAACCTGTCTTACGGTTCTGAATTACGCTATGATACCCCTTTACGGGGCCAGCCTGGCCATGGCCCTGGTTGGCATTTTCTTTCTCTTTCTCGCCTTTGAGTTCTCCATTGTCACCAGCATCGCCCTTTGCACCGAGATACTGCCCGGCTCCCGGGCGACCATGATTTCAGCACTGATGGCCGCAGCGGGATTAGGACGGGTCGCAGGCGCCCTTGCCGGCGGGCCGGTCTGGCTGCTTGGCGGAATCTCCGCCATAGGGCTGACGGCAGCGGCGGTTACCGGGGCGGCCCTGATTGTACTGGTCGTCGGGTTCAAAGAGTGGCAGGACGGGGTCGGATAGACGGTCCGGTTCCGAAGCTATAAAATCTTTTCTTCCAACAGGCGCGTCATGGAGGCCTGCCCGACACTGGTGATCTGGCTCAGGGCCCGCGATAAGTGAAATGTCGCCTCCTGGACAACATTGGAATGAATCATGATCAGGGCCTTGTTGATGTGCTTCAGGGCTTCTGCCCACTTTTCATCCGGTGCCATTTTCATGGCCACCTGAACTTCACTGGCAACCATACTGACCAGAGCGCCAATAATCTGCTGCGAACCGGTTTTATCATGCTCGGGAATGCCGCTGTTCATCTCGATGGTCTGTGAGGCCCATATGAGGCCGGCTTTGATTTTTTCGCTCTGGGAAAATGATATGACAGCTGATCTTGCGTCCATGGGCAATCCTTTAATTTGAATTCATACCGCGCTTTCAGCGTGGTATGAATTTAAATTTTATGGGTTTCCGTCTTTGACACCATGTCTTTCGTTAAGGTAATATAGAATATCGAAAAATAAAAGAGGTAAAAATGATGCTCATAAAAATGATCTTTTTTATTATGGCGACCGCACTGGTCACGGCTGCAGGGGCGCTGGGCGCTGAGACGGATACTGTGCCGGTCCCCATGCAGGCCCTGCGGGGTATCGGTGAAATCGATTTTTGCGGAGAACCCGTACCCTTGGAGGAACAGGATGTGCAGGAGCGCCTGGAGAAAGAGCTGCTGCTTGCGGTCTGGGACAGACCCCAGGTGATTCTCTGGCTCAAACGCTATCCCAGATACATGCCGTCCATAGAGGCGGCTCTCAAAGAAAACGGCCTGCCGGATGACTTCAAATACATGGCGGTTGTTGAAAGTGCGCTGCGTCCCCATGCCGGCTCCACAAAAGGTGCCATCGGGTTCTGGCAGTTCATGGCCGACACGGGAAGGCGTTACGGACTCAGGGTGGACAGGAGAATAGACGAACGGCGCAATCTATTGGCATCCACACGGGCAGCTGCCGTTTATATAAAGGACCTTTACACCCGCACGGGCAGCTGGACGCTTGCTGCAGCAGCATACAACATGGGGGAAGAGGGCACCGAGGCCGAAATCATGGTGCAGGGCACACACAACTTCTATCATCTCTACCTGCCCCTGGAAACGCAGCGGTTCATATTCCGGATTCTTTCGGCCAAGTTGCTTCTGACCCATCCGGAGCGCTACGGTTTTCAGATGCCGGATCATGAGGCTTACCCCAGGCGGCAATACGACCGGATAGACCTCGAATGTTTTGACGACGTGCCCATCCGCGTTATTGCTGATGCAGCCAATACGGGGTTCAAGGTCATCAAGGACCTGAACCCTGAAATCCGGGGACATTTTCTGGTATCCGGAAGCCACACCTTAAGCATTCCGCCAGGCGCGGCCAACGGTTTCCAGGAGCGTCTGACAGAAGGAATGACAGCATACCGGAAAAATCAGAATGAACGTGTGTATGTGGTCCGGGAGGGTGACACTCTTTCCAGCATCGCCCAGAAATTTCAAGTGCCCCTGCCGGCTTTGCTGATCTGGAACCGCATAGATCTGAAACAACCGATCCACCCGGGCGACAGGTTGATCATTCGCCCCAAATTTCCGTAAGAATTTGACTTTTCACTTCACCGGTGTGTAAAATATGGGTAGTGTCAGAACCATTTTTTTCCAGCATTAAAAACTTGGTCCTTTGGGCCCGGTCAGAGCCATTAGGCTCTGCCAAAATAAATAATTTGAAGTGTCAAGTGATCTAAAATTATAAGTGATCTAAAGTTGATGAATCGCTACGCTCTGCCATTTATAAAAAAGATAGAATTCCTTAACTTTAGGCACTTTAGTTCACTTTAGGCACTCATAAGTTATGGCGTAGATATTCCCTTCCAGGGAGCATCCAGTGCCGGGCCCTCTGGACCTGGGTATCTACGTGCGATGTGCAGACGTATCCGGCAGGGGAAGCGATGAGAACGATAACAGTGAAAAGATTGTTGACCTGGGGCATTGTGACCGTTGTCTGCATGACGATTGCCTTCGGGTGCGGTGGTTTAAAACTGCGCGATGGAACCGATACAAACGACGATGCGGGGTCCTCGGAGAGCAGTTCCCGGGACATCTACCTGGATTTCGATGACATTCTCATTCCGGAGGAGATGCAGAGAGACAAGGCGAGAACCTTTGTCTTTAGAATCGGTGCTTTGGCAGCGGGTGTCCTGGTGCTGAAGGGTAGAGTGACGCCCGAGACGCTGATCACGTTTTTTGAGACCAACATGTCCAGGGACAACTGGAAAGCCGTGAGTTCATTCCGGTCTCCCCGTTCTCTGCTCCTGTTTGAAAAAAATTCCCGCTGGTGCATCGTCACCATCACCGAAGAAGATTTTGATCACAAAACCCGGGTGGAGATTTGGGTTTCCCCAAAATCCGAGGAAATCGGTTCGGGATTGATAAATTAATGTCGAAGCATTCACAACCAAATGGAACCGTGGATCCGGGAGGCCTGTCGGAGGTTCTCGGAGCCATGTCGGCAACATTGAACTATATGGCTGCGTCCGGCTGCAGGGGGTTTGACTGTAGTCCGGAGCATTTACATGCAGTCAAAAGGTGGGGCAGCCCTTCCGAGACGCGTCCGGATGATCTGAGATGCATTCAAGGGGAAGTGGAAATTTGTGCCCGGTGCGGCCTTTCCGCAACCCGAAACCACATCGTGTACGGTGAAGGCAATGAAGGGGCGCGTCTGGTCTTCGTGGGAGAAGGTCCCGGCTACGAAGAAGACAAGCAGGGCCGGCCGTTCGTGGGGCCGGCCGGGCAGCTTCTGACTAAAATAATTCAGGCCATGGGGCTTGACCGCGAAGATGTCTATATCTGCAATATCATCAAGTGCCGGCCGCCGGGCAACAGAAACCCGGAGCCTGAAGAGATCGACGCATGTCTGCCCTTTCTGGAACGCCAACTGTCGGCTATCCGGCCGGATTTCATCTGCGCACTCGGTGCATTCGCGGCTCGAACGCTTCTCAAAAAAGACCTGCCCATATCGCGTTTGAGGGGACGCTTGCACAGCTCAGGGAATATTCGTATTCTACCCACCTACCATCCGGCATACCTGCTTCGCAACCCGGACAGAAAACGCGATGTCTGGGAAGACATAAAAATATTAATGCGGGAGATGGGGCTCTAAGGATAAGGACCCGCGGATTCAAGATGTCTTTACATTTTGTTGTTCTATAATCCGGTCATAATGATAACCGGCAAAGATTCGCTGGGAATCCGTGCTGTCTGTTCCGGATATACAGGATTGGCCATAAAGGCGATCGTTCATTTCAGTTGAAAAGGTGACATCATGAAAATCATTCACCGCCTTGCCGTTGTGATGGTACTGCTGATTTTCTGCACCAGTGGCAGTGCCGCAGCCGGTCAGGGAGACATTTATATTCTGCGGGTAGCAGATGCCATCGGCCCCGGTATCGCCGATTTCGTGGCCAAGGGGATTGCAACGGCTGACCGGGAGGGCGCGGCCTGCCTGATAATCGAACTGGATACGCCGGGAGGTCTGGTGGAATCCATGCGCAGGATCGTCATGGCAATATATGCGGCGGACACACCGGTGGTGGTATTTGTTTCCCCCAGTGGTGCCAGGGCCGCTTCGGCGGGAGTCATGATAACCATGGCGGCCGACATCGCAGCCATGGCTCCGGGGACCAATATCGGAGCTGCGCATCCTGTTGGCGGCGGTGGCCAGGAGATCGGAAAAACCATGTCGGAAAAGGTGACCAACGACATGGTGGCCTTTGTAAAAAGCATAGCCGAACGGGGCGGTCGCAATGTGGATTGGGCGGAAAAATCCGTGCGCGAGAGTGTGTCTGTGACGGAAAATGAGGCGTTGGCGCAGAATGTCATTGATATCGTTGCCGAAGATCTGGAGGCGCTTATCCGGCAGATCGACGGCATGGAGATCAGGGGCAAAGGGAAGCTGAACCTGGCCGAAGCGGGCAGGGAAAGAATCCGTGAAAATATTCGTACGAAAATTCTGAAGACCATCAGCAATCCCAACATTGCCTATATTCTGATGATGATCGGTATGGCAGGTATTTATTTCGAGCTGTCACACCCCGGCGCCATTTTTCCCGGTGTTATCGGCGGCATTGCCATCGTACTGGCATTCTTTTCCTTTCAAACCCTGCCGGTGAACTATGCCGGGATACTGCTGATTGTTCTGGCTATCGTGTTCTTTATCATGGAGATGAAAATAACAAGTTTCGGCCTTTTGAGTGTGGCCGGGGTTATTGCGCTGTTTCTGGGGTCGCTGATGCTGTTCGAAGGCGACACCCCCCAGTCCAGGCTGTCATGGCAGGTTCTCATCCCAACCGTCTCTGTCGTTTCAGTGTTCTTCGTGACGATTGCCGGGCTGGCTTTCAAGGCGCAGGTTGCCCGGCCGCGGACCGGAGGCAGGGGGTTGACCGGGGAAAAAGGGGTCGTACGGAAGCGGATCGACCCTGCCGGAAAAGTATTTATCCACGGGGAACTGTGGTATGCAAAGGCCCGGGAACCCATTGAGGAAGGGGAGACGGTCCGGGTGATCGGAATGGAAAACCTGGTTCTCGAGGTAGAACCTGAAAAAGGAGGAAAAACATGATAACGACCATCGCCATTGTTGCACTGGTAATCTTCTTTCTCTCTGTCGCGTTACGAATTTTGAACGAGTATGAGCGCGGTGTCATATTCAGGCTGGGGCGTGTGATCACCGCCAAAGGTCCCGGTTTGATCGTTCTGCTGCCGATTATCGATAAAATGGTAAAGGTCAGTCTGCGTCTGGTGGCGCTGGATGTGGACCCCCAGGATGTCATCACGCGGGACAACGTGTCGGTAAAAGTCAACGCGGTGATCTATTTCAGAGTTGTCGATGCCACCAAGGCCATCATCGAGGTCGAAAACTACACTTATGCCATGTCGCAGCTGGCCCAGACGACGATTCGGAGCGTGTGCGGCCAGGCAGAGTTGGATGAGCTGCTGGCGGAGAGGGATAAAATCAATTCGGAACTACAGGAAATCCTGGATATGCACACCGACCCCTGGGGGATCAAAGTGGCCACGGTGGAGTTGAAACACATCGACCTTCCCCAGGAAATGCAGCGTGCCATGGCACGTCAGGCAGAGGCCGAGCGTGAACGCCGGGCAAAGATCATCAACGCGGAGGGGGAATATCAGGCCGCGACACGACTGTCTGAAGCTTCCGATATTATAGCTAAAAATCCGGTTGCACTGCAACTGCGTTATCTGCAGACAGTCAACGAAATATCGACGGAAAACAATTCCACCATCATTTTTCCCATTCCCATAGACCTTTTAAGCCCCTTTCTAAAGAAGAAGGAATAGGTTTTTAATATTGACACGAATGAAAAAAAGCACTTAATAGTAAAGTTTCCTTTAATCGAAAAAATTCCTCGATGCTCTGCATCGGGGTTAATAGGACAAAAATCCATTTTGATACTTCGCAGCTCTGCTGCGGGGTAGTTCATTTAATATGTGGAAAGGAGATCGACAGAAATGGCTGAAGATAAAAAAGAATCCACCGGAAAACCCCTCGACAAAATGACCGTTAAAGAACTCAAAGAGGTCGCTTTGGAGATGCCGGAGATTACAGGTGTGCACGGCATGAATAAAGCCGATCTTTTATCGGCAATCAAGGCGGCCAAGGGTATTCCGGAGGAGAAGACCAAGAAAAAAATCGGTTCCATCCGTGAACTCAAAAAGAAAGCCAAGGTCCTGAAATTGAAACGGCGCGAAGCCCTGGAAGCCAAAGACGCGAAAATGGCTACCATTTACCGGCGTAAAATATCCAGGATGAAACGGAAGATGCGCAGTTACGCGTGATGCCGACCTCGAAAAGGGTAGAAATTGGAGCCTGTTTCCGTAAAAGACCTGATCGCGTCCTTTGTTGAATCCCTGTCGACCGAAAGGGGATATTCGGGCAATACCTGCCGGGCCTATCAGCGTGACCTGGAAGCATTTTCCACCTATGTTGACAATTGTCTTCGGCCGGAAAGTGAGCAGAAGGAAGGGCAATTCGGTCTGGATCTGCATGCAATCGACGGACTGTCGATACGGGGCTACCTGGGCTATCTGCACAAGCGGTGCAAAAAATCAACCATTGCGCGGAAACTGTCGGCCATCCGATCCTTCTTGAGGTATGCGGTCAGGCTTGGCTACATGGATGCCAATCCTGCGGAATTGGTGCTGACGCCCAAACATAACCGGGCGATACCTACATACCTGCCGGTTGACGACATGTTTCGGCTCCTGGACTCGATCAAGACGGATACCCTGTTCGGGTTGCGGAACCGAGCCATTTTTGAGGTCCTGTATTCCAGTGGTGTTCGCATATCCGAACTGGCCGGTCTCAGTATGGGGGACATCGATTTCAGGGACTGTTCCATGCGCGTGATGGGGAAAGGCAGCAAGGAGCGGATCGTGCCTGTGGGGCAGAAATCGTTGTCGGCAGTTCAGGCATATCGCCAAAAACTGGTTGCGGACAAAGGACCGCTGCTCCCGGAAGTCTGTCAGGCGGGTGACAGCCCGGTTTTTCTCAATAAAAACTTCGGGCGGTTATCAGCACGATCCATCGCCAGAATACTGGAAAAAGCCTCACGGGCGTGCGGCATTCCCGTGCCGGTTTCACCGCATGCCTTTCGTCATTCTTTTGCCACCCACATGCTGGACGGTGGTGCCGATTTGAGAGCGGTTCAGGAACTTCTGGGACATAAAAGCCTTTCTACTACCCAAAAATATACGCATGTGAGTATCGATCGACTCATGGAAGCCTATGACAAGGCGCATCCGCGGAAGTGAGGCAATGCCGAATACGGCGTTCGGAATTCGGAACTTGAGCGTTTAAAGGCAGTCGGGAGACGGGGTTAAGCCACTTTTTCTAAAAATACGCTGAAGGGATTAAATATATGCAAGCATTCCATGGCACCACAATTCTGGTCGTCCGTCACAAAGGGCGTGTGGCCCTGGCGGGCGACGGTCAGGTTACGTTGAATAATACGGTGGTCAAACACCGGGCAAAAAAAGTCAGGAAAATTTACAACGGCAGCATTATGGTCGGTTTTGCCGGGGCTACGGCCGATGCCCTCAACCTGTCCGAGCGTCTTGAAGCTAAGCTGGAGAGGTACAATGGAAACCTGACCCGTGCCGCGGTAGAACTTGCCAGGGACTGGCGGACGGACAAATACCTGCGACGGCTTGAAGCGCTCATGATCGCCGTCGATGAGAAAAATATATTTCTCATCTCCGGAAACGGGGATGTCATCGAACCGGACGAGGGCATCATCGGTATCGGTTCCGGGGGCGTTGCTGCCCAGGCAGCGGCGACGGCACTGTTTCGGCACGCTGAACTGAGCGCTGCCGAAATTGTGGCGGCAGCCATGGAAATTGCCGCTTCCCTTTGTGTGTACACCAACAATTCGGTCACCATCGAGGAATTATAAATGAGCCAGTTAAAACCGTCGGAGATCGTCAATGCTCTGGACAAATATATCATCGGTCAGGATAAGGCCAAGAAGTCTGTAGCCATTGCCCTGAGGAACAGGTGGCGGCGGCAGCACGTGGCCGAAGATCTCAAAGATGAGATAGCACCGAAAAATATTATTCTGATCGGTCCCACAGGGGTGGGCAAAACCGAGATCGCGCGCCGCCTGTCCAAACTCACCGACTCGCCTTTCAGTAAGGTGGAAGCCTCCAAATTTACCGAGGTGGGATACGTTGGGCGTGATGTGGAATCCATGATCCGCGACCTGCTGGAACTGACGGTCAACGCCGTCCGACAGCGGGAACAGATTGCCGTGAGAAAAAAAGCTGAACAGGTTGCCGAGGAACGCATGCTCGATCTGTTGCTGCCTAAAACGGGGGGTGCGAATATTTCTCTGCAGGCGGGCGGAATTTCACAAGAGGCTTCCCCACCGGACAACAATGTGGCGACACGGCAGAAACTGCGTGAAATGCTCAAGAAGGGAACGCTGGACAACCGTTTTGTGGACCTTGATGTGTCTGAGAAAAGCATGCCCATGGTCGAAATTTTTTCTAACAGCGGTATGGAAGAAATGGGGATCAACCTGCGGGATATGCTCGGCAACATCATGCCCAAGAATAAAAAACGGCGCAAAGTGAAGGTCAAGGAAGCCATGCAGACCCTTATCGAGGAAGAGGCTCAAAATTTGGTGGAAATGGACCGTGTGATCAAGTTGGCCATCGAAAAGGTCGAGGAATCCGGCATTATTTTTCTGGATGAAATCGATAAAATTGCGGGAAAAGACAGCCGTCACGGGCCTGACGTATCCAGGGAAGGCGTACAGCGGGACCTGTTGCCCATCGTGGAAGGCTCAACCGTGACCACCAAGTACGGACCCGTTAAAACCGACCACATCCTTTTTATCGCTTCGGGTGCTTTCCACACGGTGAAACCGTCTGATCTGATACCCGAGCTCCAGGGCCGTTTTCCGATCCGGGTTGAACTGAACTCGCTGGGCAGTGCGGAATTCTATAGGATATTGACTGAACCCAGAAATGCCCTGCTGCTGCAGTACATCGCGCTGCTGAGAACCGAGGGTGTGGAAATCGTCTTCGAGGATGAAGCCGTGGTCGACATTGCCAGAACGGCCGAAGATGTCAACAACCTGACCGAAAACATCGGGGCCAGACGGCTGCACACGCTCATGGAGCGCCTGCTCGAGGACGTTCTTTTTGCAGCCCCGGACATGGACGAGAAGAAAGTGGTTATCGATTCGGCCTATGTGCAGGAAAAGCTGAAGGACATCAAGGGCGATGAGGATCTGAGCCGCTACATCCTTTAGGACAATTTACATGCACAATCATAACGGCTGCAGGAAAGACAGGGTCGTATATTTTGAACTTTAATCCTGCGTGGGTTTTTACGTTGCCGTTGTAATTCACAAGACCGATTTCAGAAGGAAACATTGATGCACACCCCTAGCGTTGCCGACATACTCATTGAGGCTTTGCCCTACATTCGCCGTTTTTCAGGCATGACTGTCGTGGTCAAATACGGCGGGCACGCCATGGTGGATGAAAAACTCAAGGACGATTTTGCCCGGGACATTACCCTGTTGAAATTCATCGGGATGAACCCCGTCGTGGTGCACGGCGGCGGGCCCCAGATCAACAAGGTCCTGGAGCAGATGGGGATCAGTTCTACATTCGTGAAAGGGATGCGGTTCACGGATGAGCCCACCATGGATGTTGTGGAAATGGTGCTCGGCGGAAAGGTGAACAAGTCCATTGTAGCCCAGATCAACAAGCAGGGCGGCAAGGCGGTGGGTTTGAGCGGTAAGGACGGCGGCCTCATCCAGGCAAAAAAGCTGAAGATCGTGCACCATGAGGATGAGAGCAAACCGTCGGAAATCATCGATCCGGGGCTGGTGGGCGATGTGACGGCGATCAACCCCGAGATCATCCACACCCTCACTTCCCGGGGGTTTATTCCTATTATCGCCCCTGTGGGGGCGGGCGCATCCGGAGAAACCTACAATATCAACGCCGACCTGGTTGCCGGGAAGGTGGCGGCCGCACTTTCGGCCGGCCGCCTGATATTCATCACCGATGTCGACGGACTTCTGGATGTTGCCGGTAAACTGGTATCCACCGTCGACAAGCTTAGCGCAAGACGGATGATCAAGGATAAGCGTATTTCCGGCGGTATGATTCCCAAGATGGAATGCGCCCTGGAAGCCCTGGAACAAGGTATCGAGAAGGTGCAGATGATTAACGGCAAAAGGCGCCACGCCTTGCTCCTGGAACTGTTTACGGACAAAGGCATCGGAACGGAGGTCATAGCATGAACAGTGCGGAAACCATGAAAACTGCCGACAGTGTGATCACCGCTACCTACAAACGTTTTCCGGTGGTTTTCAGCAAAGGCCGGGGGGCGACCCTCTGGGACCCTGAAGGCCGGGCCTTTCTTGATTTTGTGGCCGGCATTGCCGTGTGCAACCTGGGGCATTCCCACCCGGGGGTGGCCCGGGCTGTAGCCGAACAGGCAAAGAACCTTCTGCATGTATCAAACCTGTACTACACGGTACCGCAGACCCGACTGGCCGCCTGGCTGGTTGGGAACAGCTTCGCCGACCGGGTGTTTTTCTGCAACAGCGGTGCCGAAGCTAACGAGGCCGCTATAAAGTTGTGCCGGAAATACTTCAGCGACAAAGGGCAGCCTCAGCGTTTCAAAATTATTGCCATGGAACGCTCATTTCATGGAAGGACCATGGCCGCCCTTTCGGCAACAGGTCAGGACAAGATCAAAAAAGGATTTAGCCCGGTGCTGGCAGGTTTTGACTTCGTACCGTTTAACGACATTCAGGCGCTGAAAGCGAAAGTCGACGCCGAGACAGCAGCTGTTCTGCTCGAACCGATCCAGGGTGAAGGCGGAATCCGGTGTCCTTCGCCGGGCTACCTGGAAGCGGTTCGCGAACTGTGCGATGCAACCGGCATGCTGATGGTTTTCGATGAGGTTCAGACGGGCATGGGCAGAACCGGGAAACTTTTTGCGTATGAACATTTCAACATGGTGCCTGATATCATGACGCTGGCCAAGGCATTGGGCAACGGTCTGCCCATCGGCGCCATGCTGGCCAAAGAGGGTGTCGCTGAAGCATTCGGGGCAGGGGCGCACGCCACGACTTTCGGTGGTACCCCCATTGTCACTGCCGCCGCCCTCGCGGTGGTCACCACGATGGAGCAAGAGCGAATCGTGGAAAAGTGCCGGGTTACGGGTGCATATTTCAAGGGCAGGCTGGCGGTGTTGGCAAAACAGCACGCCATTGTCGAGGACGTGCGCGGAGAGGGCCTGCTTTTAGGTATGAAGCTGAAAGGCGACGGGGATGCCGTCGTCAAAACATGCATGGAAAAGGGGTTTCTGATCAATTGTATTCAGGGCAATATATTGAGATTTTCCCCGCCCCTCATCATTCAGGAAAAAGAGATCGACAGCCTGGTGGTGTGCCTCGATGAGATACTGGGAACGATCAGCTGAGCTTGCTGGAATGGAACGGCAAATTGCCAAGTTATCGAGCATGACAATTTATTACGAAATAACGAAGAATTTCAAACCACGA
>JAFDAT010000404.1 GCA_019313725.1 Deltaproteobacteria bacterium | reverse complement strand
TAATGGAGATGATCAAGTCCAGATATTCGGTCCGCCAGTCTTCTTCACTGGCCGGTGTTACATCGATGAAGGCGGCCGTTCGCTCGCAGCCACGCACTTCCACGCCAAACACGTCAAGGGCTTCCTTGATCAGCGGAAGAAAGGCTTCGGCCTGCTCCGCATGGACCAGCAGGGTTTCCGCGGCATTACACACGGCTACGTACTGGCATTTGCTGTCGAAGGATATCCTGAGGGCCATGTCGATGTCGGCATCACGGTCAATGTAGACATGGCAGATTCCGTCGGCATGGCCCAGTACGGGAATAGTCGTATTCTGCATGATGTGGCGTACAAATTCATTGCTGCCCCGGGGGACGATCAAATCCACGTGGCGGGACATTCCCAGCAGCTCTTCAACATCGGAACGGGTTTCCATGAGCCCCAGCCAGCCTTCGGGCGCGCCCGCCCGGACAGCGGCCCGGCCGATGATATCCGCAAGAATCTGGTTGGTACGGGCGGCTTCGCTGCCGCCTTTGAGCAGGACCGCATTTCCGCTTTTAAGACACAGCGAAGCGATCTGAACCAGGGCGTCGGGCCTGGATTCAAAGATCACCCCGATCACGCCGATGGGGCTGCTTACCTTGAACAGCTCGAGTCCGCGGTCCAGTTCGGTGGCACTGAGGACTTGACCCACCGGGTCGGCCAGATTAATCAGGCTGGCAAGGCCCTCACAGGTCTCCTCGATCTTGTCTCCATCGAACTTAAGCCGTTTGAGCAGTGGTGCGGCCAGGTGTTCTTTTTCAGCCAGTTCAAGGTCGGCCTGATTGGCGCCTACGATTGCCTGGGCGTTTTGTTTCAAGGCCTGAATGATGTTGTTAAGGGCCCTGTTTTTGGCCTTGTTGTCCAGTGAGGCCAGCACCGTTTTTGCCTGAACCGCCCGCCGGGCCTTCTCAAGTGTGTTCATCTGTTTTTCTCCAATTTAAATTCATTCCGCACTGATTGGCGTGCGGGATGAATTTAAATTTAATCGAATGCCATGTCCGTTTTCCAGACTTCCCAGACCTTACCCACAAGGTCCGGCCCCGGTTTAAGGGTCATCTTGCCGGGTTTCCACCCCGAAGGCGTAGCTTCTTTGCCTTTGCTTTCCCTGACGAGTTGAAATGCCTGGACCTGCCGGAAGCTTTCCATAACATTTCGGCCCACCGGGGGCGTCAGCACTTCGTAGCCCTGCACCACACCGTCCGGGTCGATGATGAAGCGGCCGCGGGTTTCCACGCCTGCATCTTCGTCGTACACGCCGTAAGTCTGTCCGACTCTGCCGCCGGCATCGGACAGCATGGGGAAGGGTACACCCCCATCCACCATCTTGGAAAGTTCGTGGTCATTCCACATCTTGTGAACAAAGACGCTGTCGATGCTCATGGAGAGGATCTGAACCCCCAGGTTTTTGAAATCGGAATGTTTTTCGGCAACTGCCGAAATCTCCGTGGCTCAGACAAACGTGAAATCACCCGGATAAAAACAGAGCAGCACCCACTGACCTAAATAGTCCGAAAGTTTGGTGGAAATAAATTTGCCTGCCTGATAGCCCGGTGCCGTGAAATCCGGTGCTTTTTTCCGATCTTAATCATGGGGGCCGCCTCCTGGGTGAGTATAACGTTTTCTCGGGGTTGATTGGGTTCAACTTCCTGGTTTTCTCCTACGGGTCCGCCTGTGGGCCGTGCACAACCCACTTCCACTTCTTCGCCCATATAAACCTCCTTTGCCGTTTGGCTTAAGTGATACAAACTTTGAATATTTGCTTATAGGAAATACGCAACAATAGCAAGTGTGCAGCAAAGAAAACCCCGTCGTTTCAGCCATAAGAAAGTAAAGAATTGATGTTAAAACAACCCTATGATATTCAAAATATTATTTCATTAAGTGAAAAAATGGAAGCAGGTAACCGGCAGCACAACAACTGTTTTGGAGTCAAGAAAAATGACGATTAAGGCTAAATTGAAATGGACCGATGGCATGCAGTTTGTGGCCCGGGCCGATGATGGCTCGGCGGTCATAATGGACAGTCGTGACGGAAGAAGCGGTCCCGCCCCTATGGAGATGGTGCTGATGGGGGTAGCTGGCTGTACGGCCATTGACGTGGTATCGATCATGCAGAAAAAACGGGCGGATATCAGCCGGTTCGAGGTCACCATCGAGGGGGAGCAGGCCGAGAACCATCCCAAACGCTTTACCCGTATAAAGGTCGTATACACGCTTTACGGCACCGGGATCAAACCCAAAGCCGTGGAGCAGGCCATCGAATTGTCGGAGAAAAAGTACTGCAGTGCCACGGCCTCGCTGAACGCAGAAGTAGAGCATGCCTACGAAATAAAGGACGCATGATATTTGAATTCAAATGGACGCTTTACTTCCGACGCGGCCGGTCCCACACTTTGATACGATCGGTCCTTTCGACGCCGGCAAGGATTTCCACGTTGATGCCGTCGGACAGCCCCAGTTCTGCCGCCCTTTTTTCAAACACCTGGGGAGCCGTTTCAACCTCAATATAGGCGTCACCGTTCTTGAATCTCAAAAGGCTCTCTTTTATGGCCAGGACGGCTTCCCTGCGTTCGAACACAATGTCCGCATTGGCACTGTAGCCGGCCCTTAAAAACTGGGATTCCTTGAGCTTCAGGGCGGCCCTGATCTCGAATTGAACGGTGCCCTTGTCCTCTTTTCCTTTGGGGGCGATATACTCGAGCCTGGCGTCGAATCTTTCATCTTCCAGGGCGCCGATGGTAAGGATCAGTTCCATGCCGACTTCCATTTTGCCCACTTCCGATTCGTCCACACGGCCCTTGAAGATCATCGCCTGCATGTCGGCCACGCTGGCTATGGTGGTGCCCGCGTTGAAAGCGTTGGCCTCGATGACCGAATCGCCTTCCTCCACGGGAATGTCCAGGACCATGCCCTGGATCGTCGATCGGATCAGGGTGCTGGTCGTCTCTTTGGACTGGCGCGTCGTGCCCTTCTTGATGAGCTGCAGGTTGCTCTCGGCCGATGTCAACTCTTCCATGGTGATTTTATGGGTCATTTCGTACTGCTCGTATTCAGCTGCGGAAATAATTTTTTTATCGAACAATTTTTTTCGGCGGTTCAGTTCCAGTTCCGCATTTTTCAAACGGATGTGGGCCTGGTTCAACCTTGTTTCGGCGTTGTTGAGGCTGATCATGTCGGGAATAATTTCAAGCCTGGCGATCAGGGCGTTTTTTTTCAGGATATCGCCCGGCTCCACGTAAATTTTTTCGATGACTCCGGAAATCTGAGGCTTT
>JAFDAT010000069.1 GCA_019313725.1 Deltaproteobacteria bacterium | reverse complement strand
GATGGCGATGTGCACAGGTTGAGTCATCCTTACCCCTAAATTCATAATGGAATTATAGACAATATTACTGACACCATTTGGTCATTTTCAGAATATCACGGAAGGGTCGATGAATGCAAGATTCGGTCTGTGATGATTAAAAAACCATCACCGGAGCATGCCGGACCCAGCGTGTCGAATATAAATTGTATTTTTGAAAAAAATCTTAACACAATTGAGGGGTTTATATATTAATAATTAACAGCTCACTATTATTTACATAGTCCCTCTATGCGTGACAATTTTGAATGGTACCACTTATACATTGCACATTCGGTCAAGGCAAAATTTGGGAGCACTCTACCACTGCTATTGATCTTCATAGGCGAGGAGAGATGTTGAGCCGTATGCTGTTGTTTATTTGCATGTTGGGCGAGCCATCGCTTTACCGGGGTTGAGGATTGCAAAGAGCTATGTCCATCCGGACTGGAAAAGGATCGGATACTCGACTGGCATGCCGATCTCACTCGTCGATATCAGTTTGAAATGATCGGTGCTGATGTAAAAATGATCTGGCATCTTTCCGATCAATGGCGAAAAGGTTATGCCTATGATGAAACACCGGTCGGCTATCCTGCAAGATTTAGACTAAAACGCTTTAATTAATACAGGCAATGTACACTGCATTCAAAAAAAGTTTGAATGCAAAGAAAGTTAATCAATAAAAAGAAAGGAGATTAGTATGAACGATCTGAAAATACTCGAAAAACTGTTTAGTATCGGTCAATTATCACGTCGTGAATTTCTATCTCGTGCAGCGGCCTTGGGTATGACCGCCGCATTATCTCCGGCCTTACTCAGCACACCGGCCAGGGCATCAACACCTAAAAAAGGAGGACGCCTCAGAATGGGCCTTACCGGTGGATCGACAACCGACTCTCTGGATCCTGGTCTTATCGCTGATACACTGCCGCTTTCTATAAACTGGTCACTCAGAAATAACCTGGTAGAAGTCGATGCTTCTGGTAATGCTATTCCTGAACTGGCCGAAAGTTGGGAAGCCTCGTCGGATGCGTCGGTTTGGTATTTCAAGCTTCGCAAGGGTGTTGAATTTCACAACGGCAAAACCCTCGATGCCCAGGATGTGATTGATTCCATAAATCGTCATCGGGGGATAGAGTCAAACTCGGCAGCCCAGGGGATTGTCGATCCGATCAAGGACATAACGGCTGACGGTAAGTCTATGGTGGTGTTTCATTTAGATGGTGGCAATGCCGACTTCCCGTACATCATGAGCGACTATCATCTAACGATTCAATGTGCCGGCACTAAGGGTGCCGTATTTGAGAAAGGTATCGGCACCGGGGGCTACACCCTGGTCAGCCATGAGCCAGGTGTCAGAGCCCTGGTCAAAAGGTATCCAAACTACTGGAAAGAGGGACGCGCTCACTTTGATGAGGTGGAATTGCTCGGTATTACCGACACCAATTCCCGCACCAATGCCTTGAAATCCGGACAAGTCGACGCCATGAACTCGCCTGATACGAGAACCCTGCATCTGCTGAAAAAATCACCGGGAATCAATGTGTTTCAGACTACTGGGTATATGCATTTTACCTTTCCCATGCATTCCGATGTAAAGCCTTATGACAACAACGACGTTAGGTTGGCTCTGAAATTCGCCTGCCCCCGTGAACAAATGGTAGATATAATATTGCGTGGCGCCGGCTCGGTGGGCAATGACCATCCCATAGCATCCATAATGCAGTTTTATAATTCTGAACTACCACAAACAAAGTTTGATCCTGACAAGGCCAAATACCATCTAAAAAAAGCGGGTGCCGAGGGGCACACTTTCAGGCTACATTCTTCCGCTGGGGCTTTTAACGGTGCTATGGATGCGGCTGTCCTGTACAAAGAAGGTGCCGCCAAGGCTGGCATCAACATCGAGGTTGTGCAGGAACCTGGAGACGGATACTATAACAACGTTTGGCTGAAAAAGCCATGGTGCGCAAGCTATTGGAGCGGTCGTGCTACAGCAGACTGGATGTTCTCTACCTGTTTCTCTGGCGATGCCAAATGGAACGAGACCCATTTCAACCACAAACGCTTTGATAAACTTCTGCATGATGCACGTGCAGAACTTGATCAAGAAAAACGGCGTGAGATGTACTTTGAGTGCCAGAAAATCGTACGAGATGAAAGCGGTTGCGTGATCCCGATGTTTGCGGATCTTCTTATCGGGGCGAGCAAGAAGCTGGGGCATCCAGAGAAAATTGGCGGAAACTGGGAGATGGACGGTGAACGAATGATGGAGCGCTGGTGGTTTAATTCTTGATTAAAAACCATATACGATTCGATTTTTGGAGACTGGCCTCCTTGTATTCAGCCAAGTAGATATCCTGGCCCAGAGGGCCAGGATATCTATGGTGGACTAAATCTTGAAATGCTGTAAAGTTGCACTTAGATCAAATTGAACTTGTTGATCAAACAACACCCTAATACTATTGAAAAATTAGTTTCGATATAAGCTCTCCACCTCTGGTGGCAGACCCGGATAGGTTCTACCGATCCGGTGAGAAATGATATAAGTAACTCCTCGGGAAAGCCCCAAAGGAACTCACCCCAAAAAACCGCCCCCCCATAGGGGGCATCCTGAGTCTCCATCCGCTCCGCGGGTGGAGACTCAGGATATTTGAAACGGTGTGGTAGTAAGCTTCCGCCCTATGAGTCGTGGAGGAAGTTACTACGAGAATCGTTTTGAGTTGAAGGAGGAATAAAAAAATAATGAAAAGTATCATGAGCAATTTTAGTCAATACGGATCACCCATATTCAGACAGCTGTCGGACGACCAACTTCAGGAAATCCACTTCGCCAGTCTGGAGATTCTTGAAAGAACCGGCGTTAGGCTTTATTTACAGGAAGCCGTTGATATGCTGAAGAAGGCGGGTGCCCGCGTTTTTGACGGTAACAGGGTATGCATCCCTTCGCATTTGGTTGAGTGGGCGCTAAAAACAGTACCCAAGCGTGTGGTTCTATGTGATCGAGAGGGCAACCGGGTCATGCCCTTAGAGGGGAATAAATCCTTTTTCGGACCAGGCTCTGACTGCCTTAACATTATCGACCACCGTACTGGTGAACGGCGTAAAACCCAGATTTCTGACGTTGTTGACGCTATGAAGGTCTGTGAATCCCTTCCGAACATCGACTTTGTGATGTCCATGTTTCATCCATGGGATGTACCCGGGCCGGTGCTGGATCGATTTCAGATGGAGGTCATGCTTTCTCACACCCGCAAACCAATCGTTTTTGTCACCCCGGAGTTTGAGGGGTGCGTAGATTGTATAGAGATGGCCGAAGCTGTGGCCGGCGGTCCGATTGAGTTACGTCAACATCCCTTTGTTGGCTGCTATATTAACGTGAGCTCTGACCTGAAACATAACAAAGAGGCCCTTCAAAAGCTCTTGTATTTGTCTGAAAAAGGGATTCCCACAACGTATACATCAGATAGCCAGAGAGGGGCTACCTCCCCCGTCACTCGAGCTGGAGCACTATCGTTAACAGGTGCCGGCCATATGGTCGGCTTGGTTCTCTCCCAGTTAATGCGGGAAGGCGCACCTTTTATCTGGGGAGCTTGGCAGCAAACCCTATATTTGCGCACACAAATCGTACCCTATGCAGACCCTGACATGAAGGGCTTGGGCGCTGCTCAGGCTCACTATTATGGTCTTCCTTACTTCGGAATGGCCGGGTGCAGCGACACCAAAGTCTTGGATGCGCAGGCAGGTGCCGAGGCAGGTATGAGTCTTTTGATAGACGCTCTCAGTGGAGCCAATCTAATTCATGATCTGGGCTATCTGGAATCAGGATTAACAGGGTCACTTCAGTTGCTATTGATATGTGATGAACTCGTTGGGTGGATTAGGAGTTTCATGCAGGGAACCGAGGTGAACGCAGATACCCTTGCGCTCGATGTAATCGATGAGGTAGGACCTGACGGGCATTTTCTGGAATCCGACCATACGTTGAGGCATTTTAAAAAAGACTGGTGTTCAAATTTGTTGGACAGACAAAACTATGAAAGTTGGGCAGAAGCGGGAAAAAAGAGCATTTTGGAGACGGCCAGAGAAAAAGTGGAAGAGATCTTGAATAATGAATCTTCCATGGTTTTGTCCAATGAAATCCAGAAGAAAATTCGCAGTATCCGTGAAATGGCAGAAGCTTCGGCTCGTGCAAAATAGGATAAAGGTTCTATTTGAATGACAGTGAAAGATTAGCTGGGACTTCCTAATTGGAATGATGAAAAAACTAATCTATTTTTTGGAGGAGTTTCCATGAAAAGGAATTTGCATGCAGGTAAGAGACTTAGCGGCGGGTTAAGCCTCAATATTCTTACCGATGACGAGCTTGATGAGATTCATCTGGCTACGTTAGAAATCCTTGAAAAAACAGGTTTGTTTGTTGAAGATGAAGAAGCTTTGGCGATATTTGACGGCGGTGGTGCATTTGTGG
The DNA here is from genome assembly GCA_019313725.1 of Deltaproteobacteria bacterium. Taxonomy (GTDB): domain Bacteria; phylum Desulfobacterota; class Desulfobacteria; order Desulfobacterales; family B30-G6; genus JAJDNW01. The sequence continues at coordinate 6,989 of JAFDAT010000069.1, read as the reverse complement.
ATGCGAAAAAAAAAATCGTGAAATTTCCCTCTTATGTAGTCGAAGACTGTGTTCGCTCAGCGCCTTCAAAGGTGGTTCTGGCCGGACGGGATCCCCAAAATGACATTGTACTGGAGAGCAACCGGGTAGGTTTTACCAATTTTGGAGAAGGTGTTCAGCTTGTCGACCCGGTTAATGGCCAACTCAGACAAACGACAAAGAGCGATGTTGCTGATTCCGCCAAGCTGGTCGATTATCTGAGTGATGTGGATGTTTATGAGAGAGCGGTCGGTGCACACGATGTCCCCCAGGAGGTGGGCGCGATTCATTGCGCAGAGGCTTGTCTCTCGAACACGACAAAACATGTTTTAATCAGTCCCATAAACGGGTATCAGTTGGAAAAAATTGTGGCAATGGCAACTGCCATTGCAGGGAGTAAGGACAAGCTCCAAGAGCGTCCGATCGTATCCTTGGACACCTGCCCGGTGAGCCCCTTGAAGCTGGTAAGAGATTGCTGCGAAATTCTCATCGGATCCGCAAGACACGGTATTTTGACGATGGCCTGTTCCATGGCCATGGCAGGTGGATCGTCTCCGGTTCACCTGGCCGGAACCCTGGTAATCCATAATGCGGAAGTCCTTGGTGGGCTTATGTTGACTCAGCTTACTCGAAAGGGAGCACCTTTTATGTATGGCAGTTCAACCACCGCCATGGATTTGCGGCTGGGAACTGCGGTTGTAGGGACTCCTGAATGCGCGATGATCAATGCCGCGGTCGCTAGACTGGCGCGTTATTACAGCCTGCCGTGTTTCGTCGCCGGTGGATAGGGCGATAGCAAAATCTGTGATGCTCAGTCCGGTCATGAAAAAACCCTCACAGGACTGTTACCAGCATTGGCAGGCGCCAATCTGATATACGGCCTGGGTATGATCGAAATGGGTATGACACTTGATTACGGGCAACTGGTCATGGATAATGAATTTGCCCGAATGATCCGGCATACCATCCGGGGAATCCCTGTCAATGATAAGACCTTATCCGTGGATGTTATCAAGGAGATAGGGCATTTTGGGGATTTTCTAAGCCATGAGAGCACCTACCATCACATGAGAGACCTGTCCCAAACCAAGCTGATCGATCGGAGATTGCGGGATGCCTGGGAAAATGATGGTAAAGCCGATATCTATCAGAAATCACTGGAAGAGGCGAGATACATATTGAAAAATCATAAGCCCACACCTTTACCCAAAGATGTTTCCGATACAATCCGGTCAATCGTTATGGAAGCGGAAGAGGAACATGATTTATCGGCGATTACCTGATCACCGACACGGTCATTCTTAATGCGGAAAGTTATGAATGTCTGCAGCGGTCCCCGGTGGCACCCAGGTGCGGTAGCAAGGAACTTTCGTGGATGGATGTGAATTATTTGTCTCATTTTCCAGAATATTTTTTTCGAAATAACGAACATAAGAAACTTGAAAAGGTTCATTGAGCATACTAAAGTTGTCACAAATTGCATTAGTACGTCACACAAAGTAATCATTAATAAAGTCTGCGCCTAATCGATTCGCATTGTTTGCTGATCTCTGTGTATGACAAGGGCAAAGACAATGAGGTGTCAACATGCCGGCTAAAGGAGAGAAATACTTTTTTATCAGCTCGCTTGCCAAGGGTCTCAAAATCATGGAGATGCTTTCCGAACATAAAGCGCTTACGGTATCAGAGGTTGCCAAGCAAATGGATTCCAATCGCGCGGCTAGCCACCGATTTTTGGCTACCTTGCGGGAACTGGGATATGTGGAAAAAAATGATGACAATCGCTATCAATTGACCTTCCGGATAATGGAAATGGGCATGATGGTTGCGGACCGTTTTGAGATACGGCAGGAAGCCCGTAAGTTCATGCAGGATCTGGTAAATACTTTCAATGAAACGGTAAATCTAGGGTTCTGGGATGGAAATGAAATACTGTATCTGGACAAGATCGACAGTTCAGAGGTTTTGCGGATTGATGCGAGGCTATGGTCTAAAACTCCGGCATATTGCACAGCGCTCGGCAAAGCGGTACTGGCGCATCTTACCAAAGAAGAAATCAATGATTATTTGAAACACACTCGCCTCGTTCCTCATGGACCCAACACGATCGTCTCAAAAAAGAGATTTCGGGAGGAGTTAGCAGCAATACTAGAACGCGGATATTCGGTCGATAATGAAGAGCTGGTGAACGGTCTTCGCTGTGTTGCAGCCCCGGTTTTCGATCATACCGGGCAGCCCAGATATGCATTAAGCATTTCCTGCCCTACATTTCGGTTGTCAATGGATGACGTTGAAAGCGTTCATCCGAAAGTCAGGGATATTTGCTCGCAACTGTCGTTACATATTGGGTACCGGCCTGATGGCGCAGGCAACATGAGCTATAAAATGCCTAAAGAAAGGATAAATAAATGACTTCCAAAAAACACACTCGTTTTGATTTTCAAAAAATGAAAGAAGCGAAACAGACTGTCGTTTGGATTACAGCTTATGATTATTGGACCGCTAACTTTGCCGAACAAGCCGGCATGGACATGATCCTGGTGGGAGATTCTCTGGGAATGTGTGTATATGGTTATTCTGGAACCGTTCCCGTTACCATGGATAAATGTATCTGGCACAGTGAAGCAGTCCGCCGCGGCGCTCCCAAGACCTTCATTATTGGGGGTATGCCGTTTTTATCCTACCAGGTAAGCATCCTAGAAACTGTTCGTAATGCCGGGAGGTTCCACAAAGAGGCCGGTGTGGATGCCATCAAACTGGGAGGTGGTGTTCATGTGTGTCCACAGATTCAAGCGATTGTGGACGGCGGTATGTTAGTGATGGGGCACATCGGGTTGACCCCTCAGAGCTCCGGGCAACTCGGTGGGTTCAAAGCACAGGGCAGGACTGCTCAAGCGGCCAAAGAGGTGATAGCAGACGCATTGGCCATCGAAGAGGCTGGTGCTTTTTCATTGCTTGTTGAAGCGGTGCCACCGGAAGTCTGCGGTATTATTCACGACAAACTGACCTGTTGGTGGTATGTTCAAGGCCAATGAAACACCGGAGATCGCTCGAGTTGTATCACTATGCTATTTCAAAATTGAACCCGGCACTTCTGAGAGCGACATTTATAAACCATGGGTGTCGGGGGGTTCATGATAATATGATTCGACAGTAGGTTAAAATTGCATCGATTTTACAGGAGATTATGGAACGGCATGCCCCGGAATTGAAAACATCTCAAAAAGGGCCGGCAGATATAGTGCTACCTGTAGTCGTATAGGAGTTGCCCGTGTCCTATATCACATCCTAAGAGATAAGGAATAAGCATATGACAGAAAAAAGCTTTCTTGCTAACCGCACCCATGAAGTTGAATGGTCAGGTATTCGCATCATGTTTGCTTTGGCAGATGAGATTCCGGGTATCGTCAACCTGGGTATTGGGCAGCCTGATTTTGACACTCCTGCGTTCATTCGTGACGCCGCCAAACAGGCCCTGGATGACGGTTATACCCGTTATCCGCCGGCAAAAGGTTTTGAGGATCTTCGCTATGTGATCGCTGAAAAATTAAAAGCAGAAAATGGTATTGTGGCCGACCCGGATACTGAAATCTATGTGGCTGTGGGAGCCATGCAGGTCATTTTCAATACATGCCTGCACATGCTCAACCCGGGGGACGAGGTGATCCTCATGGACCCGGGATACGACTACTACTCCCAGATACGCCTTTTCGGAGGTGTGCCCGTGCCTGTGACAACCCACGAATCGAATTTTTTCAAAGTGGATCCGGCGGACATCCAGGCGGCCATATCGGATAAGACCAAATTGATGATCATCAACACGCCGTCCAACCCCACCGGTGCGATCCTGGACGGGGAGATATTGCGCTCCATTGCCGACATGGCCATTGCGAACGACATCTGGGTGCTTTCGGACGAACCCTATGAGCATATCCTTTTTGACGGGCACGGACACACCAGCATCGGGTCTTTGGATGGCATGGCGGATCGGACCATCTCCGCTTTTACCCTCTCCAAGTCCTATGCCATGACCGGTTGGCGGGTCGGTTATACCACTGCCCCGAAGGTGATTATCGACGAGATGGAAAAGCTCATGGAACACATGGTGTCCGGGGTGACGGCCGTCGCCCAGCGGGCCGCCCTGGCCGCCATTTCAGCCCAGCAGGACTGCGTTCAGGAGATGGTTGCCACCTATGACAAAAGGCGGCACCTCGTCCATGAGGGCCTCAACGCCATTGGCGGAATTACTTGCCTCAAACCGGAGTCGACTTTTTATGCCTTTCCGAATATTTCATCAACCGGTCTCTCCTCATGGGAATTTTCCAAGTATCTCGCCAAGGAGCACAAGATCGCTGTGGTACCGGGCAGTATTTTTGGCAAAGCCGGTGAAGGTTATGTCCGTCTCTCCTTTGCAGCAAGCATGGAACAGTTGAAGGAGGGGATTGTGCGCATAGATCGTGGCGTGGAGGCTCTGAAATTAAGAGCGACTTAAAAACCTTTAGGATGACAAGAAAGTCGGGTGGCGCAGGGGAATCTCACCCCCACGGTCCCACAGATCGTGCGTGAATCCCTCGATTCACACGGCTCCTGCCAGTCATTCTCTTGAAACCTCACGATCTCAAGCCGTCGCAAAAAGAAATCCGGTTCATCCCAGTTACCTGGTTGACCATAACTTGCTGCGAGCTGGCTCATCCCCTTCGCTCTATCCCCATTACAGAACCTTCAACACTAATACGGGATGATCCGCCCCCTTCATATGCATCGATACTTTCCCCCTTCGTGGGCTTCACTTATAGGGTTTTCTCTTAACATCATATGAAGGGTTCCCATGTTCCGTGCAAGCCTTCAGTCGGGCATATGACCCACCATGCAAAGACTTGACGGTAACGCCGGGTTTTGCCGAGTAAAGATAACCTATTTAGTCAGATTCAGAGAGATTCGTTCAACCGAAATGGACTGTACATTCAAATACCCTCCAGAAAAGACTTCCAATTCAAACTTCCAATAAACAATTTATGCCGGGGTTATGACTTCTATGTTCCCCGGATCGCCTCTTATCTGTTGATTATGTAACAGAGCTTCGAACTGCATAGGGCCTTCAGCGAGTTTATATAATGCGATAAATCATTGGTGCATCGTCCCTACCGATCGGTAATGATTTCTTTGGTTCAGGGCAGCTTTTTATCCGGGCATGTCGAACAGATACGAAAGAGCTGGAGGTTTGTTTTTTCGGAAAGCATGACGCGGGGGGCAGGATTCAGCAAAGCCAGCCGCATGGGAATGCTGTTGCGGTGCGGGCATGCTCCGGTATTCCACCGCAGGCATTTTAAAAAGATCAGTTCGATAGGTTTCAAGTCATTTCCCATGTAGTTTTCCCCCATATTCACTTTCGCTCATCGTTCGCCCCGCTGCCCCTGACGATACACAGCCTATCAAATCACATTTTGCAAAAAAATGTATACGAGATTATTTTTGATAAAATACGGGTGGGAAATAAGTAAAACGACATGGTATGGCCGAAACGCGAAGGGTTTGCGAAGAAATAAGTTCGCAAATTTTCAGAGTTCAGGCGCCCGCTCAGCAAGGCACGAAAATGCAGAAATATCTGGCATATGTCGAATTTTCGTAACACCGCTGAGCGGGATGGATGGGCGCTGAAAATGTGAAGTTATTTTTGAGCGAGCCCTAAGGGTTTGCGCAGAAAATGTGAAGTTATTTTTGAGCGATCTCTAAGGCCCGGATGCGGTGGTCCTATATGCGGGTTGTCGGAACACCACCTTGGTTTAATGGAGGTGTGCCGCCGTCATTATTTTTTTGTTCTTGTATGGATGAGTTCACCGATGATGCTGATGGCGATTTCTTCGGGTGTCTCGGCCCCGATATCGATACCGATAGGGCTTTTGACTTTGCCGATTTTCTCCCGGGTGAAACCTTCCTTTTCCAGCTGTCGGTAAATAGTGTCGCGTTTGGTACGGCTGCCGATCATGCCGATATAACCTGCATCGGTTTTCAATGCCTGGGACAGAACGGTTTTGTCATGGCTGTGCCCCCGGGTGACGATGACGATATAGGCATCCCGGTCAATGACGGCTTCCTGCATGGCATTTTTAAAATGTTCCAGGACGATGACTTCGTCCGCCTCGGGGAATCTTTCCCGGTTGACAAATGACTTCCTGTCGTCCAGCACAACCGTCCGGAAATTCACCATTCCGGTGAGCCTGGCCAGCTGCTGCGACACGTGACCGGCACCGAATATGTACACGGTCCCGCAGGCAAAGGGGGGATCGACGAGGAATTGACGGCCTTCCACTTCGGCCAGGAAGGGCGTGCGTTCTTTTACGGAAAGGCGGGTCAGGGCTTTTAAAAGCGGTTCGGGCGCTGAAAAAGAGCCTTGGGTCACGCGGTTTTCTGTGCACAGGCAGCGCTCCACCTTTTGTCGACCCGCCTTTTCGGCAAACAGGGACGATATAACCAGGCAGGGTACACCCTGCCGGAGAAGAACATAGCAGTTCCTGTACAGGTCGATGTTGTCGGGGGTTGCCGGTACCGGTTCCAGGATGACCGTAAGGCGTCCTCCGCAGATAATGTCCAGGTTATCCCGCCGGCCCGCCCGATTCAGGTCAAAGGACAGCTTTTTCGGTTCACCGGCAAGCCGCACATCTGCTGCCGCCTCGATGACCCGCGCTTCGATAATGCCTCCGCCGATGGTTCCGACAATGGTGCTGTCCGGCAGAATCATCATCCGGGTGCCTGCTGTCCGCGGTGTGGAACCGGAATGTGACACGATGGTTGCCAGAACCACATCCTGACCGCTTTCCAGTGCTTGATACATGCGTTGGGCAATTTTATGCATAGAGACCTCTCCATATCCAACCCGGATGGCCCGCCAGAGGCGGACGAGCCGGAAAAAGATGAACATCGAACATCGAACGTCCAACATCGAACGTCCAACATCGAACGCCGAATAGCCA
>JAFDAT010000068.1:4874-16362 GCA_019313725.1 Deltaproteobacteria bacterium | reverse complement strand
TTTAAATTATTTTTTTTTTTATTTTTTTTTTTCGGTCAGTTCCCTTACACTGTCGATCTCATCCAGGTGCCAGGCCATATCCAGGATTTCGTCGATTTTATCAGGCACCATTACCGTTTCAGCCAGCCAGCAAAATTTTTCCGCCATGGTTTCGCGCGTCCACTCCTGAGCCTCCACGGTCATACCACCATCTTTTATACCCGAAGTATATTCACGACCATCCTTCAGTTTTATGTTCACGATGCTTCCAAAACAACCCTTCGGGTCACCTGCCCTGTACAGCCGGCACAGTTCGTTCAGTTCGTCGGACTCAACAACTTCAATTTTTTGGGCCATATCCCGAATTTTAGGATCACTTAGACGATGCTCCAGGGTTTGATCGGGACCGATCTCACCATCCACCAGCATGGCCGCCACCGGCCAGGCCAAATTGAACTGGGCTTCTTCTGTCGTAGCAGGCAGCCTTGTTCCCAACCGGACCGTTTCGTGAAAGGCCTCTACAACAATTCGTTCGATATCGTCCAGCGCGATATCATTTTCCTGGACCAAGTCATAAGCCCCTTCAACGCCGGCATGGGCCCATCCGCAGCAGGCATAGTTTTTCATTTTCCATCCAACCCCATCCACCATGATATAATGTTGGCCGATATCCTTGGTCCAATCACGGTATTTTTCCATACCCAGCAGCGATGGGATCCCGGTGAATCCCCGGGCAGCCATTTCTGCAGACATGACCCCGGTCATGGCACCCCAGTGGATCCCGTGCTTGACCATGGCCGGATGATCGATGTCCCGCATCATGGGCAAATTGGGGGCCTGGTAATCGGATATGCCCAGGGCATGCCAGGCCTGCGCTTCGGTTAGGTCCATCAAATTTGCTGCTGCAGCGGCACTGGCCACAGAACCCCAGGATCCGCAAGCCTGGTATACATCGTGATCGTCGTGCCAGCATCTGCCCATACGATGGGCGACTTCATAGCCCGCCACCATGCCGGCCAGAAAACGTTCACCATTCAAATCAAGGGCCTCGGCTACCGCCAGAGATGCCGGGAAAATCTGAGCACCGCCGTGGCCATACGCATAAATCAGACCATCGTCTGTGTCGATGCCATTGGCGGCTGCAGCATTGGCAAAGGCGGCACCAACGGCAGAGGCACGTTGCCCATGCAGCAGGATGGTAGCCTTGTCCGCAGGCCAGGTTGCCTGGGCATAGTCGGCGCAGATATGGCTGACGCGTGTGGGTGTTCCGGCAAGGGTGGCCCCTAAGTTGTCAACCAGACACATGCGCGCCTTTTCCTGTACTTCCGCCGGCAGGTCTTCCCAACGGGTTTCAGCAATGAATCGAGCGGTCAGTTGATTGCCATCCATTTTCAATATCCTTCCATACTCAAGTTGTGGTTTTCGTGATAAATTTTATTCTTGCTGAATAAGCAATCAGCCGATCCTCTGCTTTTTTTTCATCATTCGATGTTGGACGTTCGATGTTCGATGTTCATATTTTTTACTCATTTTGATCTGTGTCAATATTCCATGAAATCCGTGTAATCCGCGTCAAAAGATAAATTTACCAAATGCCTTTTAGCGACGCGCCACGATCTCCTCCAGTCTGGCAATCACGTCCGAGGGCAGGGATTCTGCCCGGTGCGACCCTATGATATCCAGGACTTGTTGATTGGCCTTTTCCTGGAGAGTCTGACTGCCCTGGGCCGACCAGGTCTCGAAATCCAGGCGGTCAAACAGCAACGGCGCCCACAGTTTTCTGAAATGCTCCAGGGTGTGATCGGTTTCCAGAAAATGACCGTCCGGAGCGGTGGCATGGATCAGGTCCAGGGCCAATGTTTCCTCGGTGATTTCAACAGGCTGCCAATAACGCTTGATCCACTCGATAACCTCGTCACTGAAAACCACCAGTTCAAGGCAACCGGTCATGGCGCAGTCCAGGTAACCCAGGTCATGGATTAAATTGGCGCCGTTCAATGTATTTTCAAACAATGTCAAGGCTGTTTCGGCGGCCGCCTGGGCGTCAAACACCTTGGCATCGGTGCAGGCCGCGCCGAATGTGGGAATCCGATAGTGGCGTGCCAGGTCCCAGCCATAGGGACCGGCATCCGGCGCCGTGTACAGGGATACCATGGTGCGCATGTCCATATAATGACCACCGCGCCCGCATAGAATAAGGGGTGAGCCTTCGCGTTTGAGTTGTGACAGTACCAGCCCGGCCAGCTGGGCGGCATTGTTGAGTGCCATGGCACCGGCAGATGTTATGGGGCCCAGTGTACCGCTTGTGGAACCGGGCGCATAGATGCTGGGAATATTTCGTTCGGCCGCGTAAAGCAGGCGCTGCAGGCTTTCGCCATTGTGATGAAAGGCCGACACGGTGTTGACGTAGTTTATAACGAAGGGATGCTGCTGCAAATCCGTAAGATCGCCGGCCACGGCAGCGGCCATATCGATGGCCATCACCGTGCTCTCTTTTTCGAGGCCCACGAAAATAATCGGTTTTGTGCTCTCCCGAAGCATAATCGACATCTGGTGCCGCTCGTAGTCTGTCTGGGGCACGTCTGACGGCAGGAACATGGACATGACAAAATCCATGTTGGGCAGCGCGTCCACGAGGCGTACGCCATCGATGACATCGTCGATGACGGCTTTGCGGTGCTCACCGGTTTTGAGGTCGTAGATGGACATGCAGTCCGAGCCAACCCCGTAATGGGTTCGATCCCCGCCCAGCTGCATGGCACACTGTTGGTTTCTATCAAAGATATCAACATTTTCCGGGGCGGTAGACCTTGCCCAATCCACGAGTTTGGAGGGGATGTGTACAACATTGCGGTCGGAAACACGGCAGCCGGCCTTCTTGAACAGGTCCAGTGCTTCCTGATCAAAAAAACGCATGCCGGTACGGTCCATAATTTCCAGGCTGGCATCGTGAAGGACGTCAATCTGAGCTTGGTCCAGGTTTCGAAAACCGCTGGGGCGGAAGGAACGTGAAGACATTGAGTTGTTGGTGTTAGCGGTCATCTTAAATTCCTAATTCGTTTCCAATCGACATGAAATTTTATACGGTTTCTCTGATATCCCTGACCTCCTGCCCTTCGATGGCATTGATGGTTTCTTCCACATCTTGCATGGAAACGTCCGCAATAATTTTGATCATGGTACTGTAGCGGGTGTCATCCCTGAGGTCGGGCATACCGCCCATGCTTTGGATCTCCCACCCCTGTTTCTCGACACACGCCATAAGTTTTTTGGTTTCACCGGGTTTATCGGGCATGCTCACGGATACACGCAGTCCGGGCCTGCGCGTTACCAGCAGGCGGCATAATTGGACCAGCAGATCCTCCTGGGTCATCATGCCCACCACAACGCGCCCGTTCAACACCGGCAGGCACCCGATCTTGTTTTCGATCATGAGCAGGGCCGCATCTTCGATGGCCGCGGTTTCATCCACGGTGATCACATCCCGGGCCTTAACCATAATTTTTTTCACCTTCATCCCGGAGAGATATCGGGTAATCTCCCAGACGTTCAGACTGTCCAGGGACCCGGGCTCGATCATCAGGGTTTCGCGGGTAATCAGGCCCAACAGGCGCTTGCCGTCACCGACAACCGGCAGGTGACGGACGTGGACTTCACTCATGTAGCTCTGGGCATCCACTATGGATGAATCTTCCTCCAGCATGAACGGATGACGGGACATGTAATCTTTAACCAGCATGGTTTACCTCCTTGATACTTACGACGGGGTCTATTTTGCGCAATTCATCCAAGGGAATGTGGCAATAGATGTGATGGCCCGGGTGGACTTCCCGCCACGGCGGATCGGTTAAACAGATGTCCGGGTCCGGAAGCATCTCCCGCCGGGGGCAACGGGTATTCAGTCTGCATCCTGAAGGCGGGGCTATGGCGCTGGGTACCACGCCTTGCAGGCGGACACGCTTTTGTTTTGCCGTTGGATCGGGAATCGGCACGGCAGACAACAGGGCTTCGGTATAGGGATGATAAGGTGGCGCGTAGATCTCTTCGGCCGGGCCCAGTTCCATGATCTGACCCAGGTACATGACACAGACATACTCGGAGAAAAACCGAGTGACACTCAAATCGTGGGAGATGAATATCAAGGTCGTACCGAACTCCTCCTGGATTTCAAGCAACAGATTGATGATGGCTGCCTGAACCGAAACGTCCAGGGCACTGACCGGTTCATCGCACAAAACGAGGTCAGGATGGCTGGCCAGGGCCCGGGCAATGCCCACGCGCTGTTTTTCGCCGCCGCTCAATTGACGCGGCAGCCGGTCATAATACTTTTCATCCAGTCGCATGGAACGCAGCAGACGCAGCACCTCATCGGTAATCTTCTCTTTGGGCATGACATTGAAGCGCTTCAAAGGCCGCGCAATCTGCTGTCCCACGGTATAGGATGGGTTCATGGTTGAGTCGGGATTCTGAAAAACCATCTGCAGCTCCTGGATCAATTTTCGATCGCGGGCAGAGATGCTGTTGGTGATGTCAAATCCTAAAAATCTCGCTTCTCCGTCTGTCGCGCGTTCCAACCCGATGATGGTCTTAACCAGAGTGCTTTTACCGCATCCGGATTCACCCACAATCCCCAGGGTCTTGCCCCTGGGAACCTTGAAACTGGCGTGTTCGACAGCCTTGACATACTGTTTTTCACCCATTCCGAAGACATCCTTGAGAGAATTGCCGCGAACCCGGTAATATTTTTTGAGCCCCTTCACCTCGAGTATGGTTTCATCAACTTCCTTTTTTTGAACCGTACCCGGCAGAACCAGATCTTCGGGCGGTTCCCAACTGCCCATGTCGATATCTTCCGAAAAATGACAGCGCACCCAGGTTTCGGTGCCGGCAATGCTTCTCAATTTAGGCCGTTCTTCGCGGCAACGCTTGCGCACGTAGTCGCAGCGCGGCCAAAACACACAGCCCGCAGGACGGCCGCCCGGAGGCGGCACCCGTCCCGGGATGGGATAAAGAATGCTGCTCGATCTGTCGGTACCCAGCTTGGGAACGCAACGCATCAACCCTTGTGTATAGGGATGCTGGGGGGATTTGAAAAGTTCCTCCACCGTTGCCCGTTCGACCATTTCACCGGCATACATAACGCCCACCCTGGTGGAGACTCGCGCCACCACCCCCAGGTCATGGGTGATATACATGATGGCCGTGTTGAATTCCTTGCGCAAATCGGCAATCAGATCAAGTACAGCCGCTTCAACAGTCACGTCCAGAGCGGTCGTGGGTTCGTCCATCAACAGCAGGGCCGGGTTGTTCAAAAGGGCCATGGCAATGACCACGCGCTGCTGCTGACCACCGGAAATCTGGTGTGGAAATCGGCGCATGACATTGGCGGCATCCGGCATCTGCACTTTTTCCAGCATTCTGATGCAATCTTTCTCTGCCGCCTTGTTACTCATTCCCTGGTGGACGGTGAGCACTTCTTTCAACTGTTCCCCAAGCACCATGGAATGATTGAGCGACTGCATGGGATCCTGGTAAACCATGGCGATCTGATCCCCCCTGAGGCGCCGCAGTTCCTCGCCTTTCTTACCCACCAGGTTTTTGCCCTGAAATTTGATAGTGCCCCTTTTTACGTAGCCGTTGGCCCCCAGAAAATTGATGATGGACCAGGCGCAGGTGCTTTTACCACAGCCCGATTCACCCACGATGCCATGCGATTCGCCTTTTTTGATGTCCAGGGTAACGTTCTGGATTGCCTCCACTTCCCCTCCCCGGACCTTGTAAGCCACTGCCAGGTTCTCGATGTCCAGAACCGGTATATCTTCGCTTTTACGCCTGGTTGGTTCAGCCATTTAATTTTTCCTATAGTTCATTATGGTAAGATCTTTCATCACGAAATCACGAAAGTATGAAACCACGAAAAACACTATAAAATTTCGTGCTTTTTTGATTTCGTGTTTTCGTGATTATCGTTTTTCACTTGGACCCTTGCCCCCTCGAATCCTTGAACCCTTATTTCTGATACCGCATGAGCTCTTCACGGAGGCCGTCGGCAAACAGATTCAGTCCGATCACCAGGGTGGAGATAGCCAACGCCGGCCAGATCACCGGCAATTGATTGACAAAAATATATTTGCGGGCCTCATTGACCATGCTGCCCCAGTCGGGATCCGGCGGCGGCAAACCGATACCCAGAAACCCCAGCGTACCGATCATGAAAATGGCATAGCCCACCCGCAGCATGGAATCCACCAGCAGAGGCCCGCGGGCATTGGGCAGAATTTCCCGAAACATGATGAACCACGCGCTTTCGGCACGTGTCTCGGCGGCGCGGATGTAGTCGCGGGTTTGGATGTCCAGGGCCAGGCTGCGCGCCAGCCGGGCCACGCCGGGTGCCCCTGTTATCGTAATGGCCAGAATGACCACCATGTCTCCCTGCCCCAGGGCGGCGATGACCACCAGATATAATACGATCTGGGGGAATGCGATGAGGGCATCCAATACCTGCATGATGATCTGATCGGTCCAGCCGCGCCGATATCCGGCGTTCAACCCCAGAATCACTCCAAGAAACAGGGACCCCAATACCCCCCAGATAGCCACACCCCCGGGGATCGAATGCTCACCCCCCGGCAGACGCGTTTTCAGCAGGATAACCTGGGTGCCCTGCATGAGGCGCGAGAGAAGATCACGACCCATGTGATCGGTACCCAGCCAGTTGGTGGCATTGGGGGACAAATTCTGTATGAAATCACTGGAGTTAGGATCGTAGGGTGTCCAGACTAAGGAAATGCAGCCCACGATAACCCAGAAAGCAACCATAACCATGCCGATGGTGGCTACCCGCGATTCAAAAATGATAGAGATGGTTTTCCATAGGCTGGGTTTCGTTCGTTTTTCACTCTTGTTTTCTTCGTTCGCAGCCGCTTCTGCGTTCATGAAACTCTCCTTCTAACTTGTCAGCCACTGTTCTCGTTTTTTTTTCAAGGCCACTAAGACACTAAGGCTCGAAGGATTTTCCTTGCTTGGAGCCTTCGAGACTTCGTGGCTATTTTATCCCAATGAAAACGTTCAAATTGCCTGATAGCCTTTTAATTATAGCCTCAACGCTAAGACGCTAAGAACTCTTTTCTCTTTGAGTCTTCGAGTCTTTGTGGCTATTTCATGTTACGCATAGCGTACCCTCGGATTCAGCAGCGTATAGGCCAGGTCGCCGATCAAACGAGTAATGATGGCGATGAGGACGGTTACCATGGCCGCCGCTTCGATGGCGCTGAAATCGCCGAAAATAGCCGAGTCGAAGATAAATTTCCCCAGTCCGGGGTAGCCGAAAATCACCTCCACTACCACCACGCCACCGATAAGCCAGTTGACGTGCAGCATGATAATCGTAATCGGCGCCATCAGGGCATTGCGGATGGCATGCCGGAAAACCACTCGCCAATAGGGCATGCCCTTGACAATGGCTGTGCGGATATAGGCCGAATCCATAACCTCGACCATACTGGCACGGGTCATGCGGGCCACATATCCCAACTCCACCGCGGTCAGGGTCATGACTGGCAAGGCCAGCATCATGGGGTTTTCAAAAATGGCATTGCTGCTGGTAAACATGGTAACCGCGGGCAACACCTTCAACCAGATGCCGAATATCAATATCAGAAAAATGCCGGTAACAAATTCCGGTGTGGACGTAGCCCCCAGGCTGGTGATCGAAATGATGCGGTCCAGCAGTTTGCCCTCGTTGATACCGGCCAGGATACCGAAAAAAAGGGCCAGGGGCATGACCACCACAAAAGCCACACCGGCCAGAACCAGGGTGTTGCGAACACGTGGTTTCAAAATCATGGAAACCGGACGGTTGTACTGCCACGACAATCCGGCATCCCCCCTAATCAATCCTTTGCGCAAGGGGATATACTCCCTGGGACCGTCGCCTTGCTTGCGCAGGCCGGCTTTGGTCAAAACCCAGACTTCCTCTCCTGAACCTTTAACGAATTTGACGGCGTTGTTGCGGTTGTCCACCCCCCAGAAAAATTCCTCCGTCCCTTCACCTTTAATCCAATCCGACTCGGCCGGCATGACCTTGGAAAATCCATCTTCTTTGCGAACCAGCCGTTTAAGTTCGCCCTTATCCATTTTCCAACGCGTGGCCTGGCCGTCAACATCGGCCCACCATTCCACTTCTTTGGTTTTGGGATTTTTCAGGGTGATGAGGGGATACGTCATACGGGATTTGGCCCGCCAGTCGTTGCCCACCAGCCAGTCCAGATAGCGCTGCCAGGTGGGTGCGTTCAAACCCAACTGGGCCCGGTAGGAGGCGCGTTGTTCCGGCGTGGAGAAGACTCCCAGAATCTTGACGCTGATATCGCCACTGCCCACCTCGATAAGGACAAACAGGCCGATGGATACCAGGAGGATGGTGATGATGGTCGACACGACACTACGAACGAGAAATCGAACCATGGGATGTGCTCCTTTGAATTTATAGTCCCGTTACGCTTTTCAGCGAGGCGGCTGTTCGTATTAATAATCTGAAAGCCCGCATCTTGATACGATTGGAGCCAGGCTTTTAGCCTTTTTTAAAGAGCAGCCCGGAGAAAATTCAAATTCGTTAGAATGAAATTGAAGGAAGAAACGGTACCGACGGGTTGATGCCTTCGCCGGTACCGTTTATCGGTGTTAACCGTCTAACCAAGTACTCCGCAAGGTCGTATGCATGTGGGTGGGATGGGCTTCCATACCATGGACCCTCTTATTGACGATTTCCATGATTTGAACCCAGTAGGAAAGGGCGATCGGCCCCCTTTCCTGCATGATGTCTTCCAATTTGCACATGATGCTGCGGCGTTTCTCCACATCCAGTTGTGCTTCCGCATCCTTTAGAAGCGCAGAGAATTCATCATCGTACCAACGGGTTTCGTTCCAGGCGCCGATGGACTCCTTGGTGTAGGCCAGGGGCAGCACCATGGTAGCGATTGACCGATGCGTCCAGGAGGTTATACCTAAGTCCACTTCGGTCCAACGGTCCCAGTAACCGCCGGCTTCGGTAATATCCAACTTGATGTCAAAACCACCGGCCAGGGCTGTCTGCTTCAAGGTCTGGGCAATTTCAGGTTCGGCCTCGTCATTCTTGGTGGCCAGTTTGACCTTCAAGGGCAGCTTCAAGCCTTTTTCACTGGCATAGGCCTGTAGCAGTTCTTTGGCTTTCTTGGGATTGTACGCGGGGATCGGTTTTTCACAATAAGCCGGGTGCGCCGGTGATATGTGAGCGTCGATAGCCAGCTTGCCCAAACCGTATGCAGCCAACTGCAAGGTCTTTTTGCGGTCCTGGCACAGCTTCAGAGCCGTGCGCACGCGATTGTCGTCCCACGGGGGCAGGTCAACCCGCATGCGTATGGGATAACAGTAAGAGCTATCTACCGTGAGGATCTTGGCCATGGGATTGTCTTTCAAGGCCAGGTAGTCGGACGGACGCGGATGATAGTGCACATCGGTCTGCCCTGACTGAAAGGCAGCCAGCCCGGCATCGGCGCTCATGGAAATATACATGACCTTGTCGAGATAGGGCAGGGGTTGGCCGTCTTCACCCATTTTCCAGTAATCTTTGCGGGCTTTTAGTACGGCGCGCTCGCCCTCGGCAAACTCTTCCAATATGAATGGTCCCGTACCGACGGGCTGTTTGATGAAATCGCCCTCGAAGTTGCGCGGCAGGATAACACCCGGATAGTGCCACAGGTGCTCGGGAACGCCGATATTGGGAGATACCAGGTGCAGACGGATATGGTAATCGTCGACTTTTTCGATATTCTGCGGACCGCCCCAGTAGGACAGCAGTCCCAGCATGGAGGAACCCACATCCTTGTTCAGCCATTCATTCATAGTGAAGATGACATCATCAGCGGTCATCACCTGGCCATCGTTAAATTTGACACCCTTGCGAATGTAAAGATCCCAGGTTTTCAAATCTTCACTGGCAACCCACTTTTCACACAACCAGGGCCTGGTGATGTTGTCGGGTCCGGTATCGCTCAGATACTCTGACACCTGACGAACCACATTGGCGCCTTCTGTCCATGAAAGTCGCGCAGGATGGTCGATGAGCTGCAGTGACATGCCGCATTTCCATGTCCCGCCCCTTTTCGGCATGGCGGCAGCCATGGCCTTCTTAGGTGCAAACGGAGAAATGAATGCGTACGCTGCGGCGGCTGACATGCCCAGCAAAGTAGCATTCCGCAGAAATTCTCGGCGAGTAACCCTACCTTTCTGATAGAGCTCCTTCAGTTCCGGGATATAGGGATGGGCATCTTTCCGGTCTTTTCGCTTGATGATTTCCATATTGCTCTCCTCCTTGTGTTGATGGTTTAGGTCCTCCTGAAAGAATATGCTAAATGCTGCTTAGATTTCTAAGCACGTCACCTCCCTCCTGAATTACAGGCAAAATGTTTTGGACTAAATTTGATATGGCCGCAAAAAGGCACAAAAAGCACAAAAATAAAATTTTAATCATAAATATTTCAATATGTGATCAGATTGAAATTCGATAATCTGGATAATGCATGATACATATTTGAGTGCCACTTAGTGCCACTTAGAATTATATAGCATACCTACCTAAAAAATAAAACCTTGCGATCTTAATAAAATGAACTTACGGATATTTACTGATAGTGGATGTTTCATGCTTTGTTGTGCGCGTCAGAGCATGAAAATTTATCCGAGCACGGAAAATGTGCTGCCCTCGATGATTTCACGGTTGCGCGAAAAAATGCCGCTGTTCAGGGTATAATCGATTTTTCGAAGTTTAATCTTGACCGGATCTTCGTCATGATCGTGCCCGTTTTCGCATGCCGTGATGATTTCAGAAAGTATCTGGCCGATCACCGGACCATTTTTGTACTGGTTGCCGCTGGTGCCAACGGCCAGATAAAATCCCGGCAGGTCCGACTTGTCATAGATGGGAATCCAGTCATCGGTCACGTCGTAAAGATCCACCACACCCCGGGGCTGGCTGGGAATGGCAAGGCCCGGAATCCGCTTGGCGATGCGGTATACCTGGGCATTCCACTGGTCGGTGGTCACATCGCGGTTGAAATCGTCAGGGTCGTCTACCCATTCAAGCGCGTCGCAGGCCGGATCCTCGCTGCCCACCAGCACCAAGTTGCCCGCCTCGGGTCGATGGTAGCCGCCGGCATCCCCGTCGGAAACGATAATACCGTCCTCTGCATAACTGAATGCTTCCGGAGAAGGTACGAAGTGGACTTCGTGCCGCAGCGAACGGGTTTTGATTTTCATTGTGTCTTCAATACCGGCCATGCGGTTGATGACGAAGGAATGCGGACCGGCTGCATTGACAACTACCGGAGTGTCGATCTGCTGCCCGTCCTTCAAGACTACCCCGGCAACCCTGCCGCCGGCCTGCCGGATGCCGGCCACTTCGGCACTGAATTGAAAGGTGGCCCCCTTTGCCTCGGCCGCACGCTGAATGTTGTGCACCGAGAGAGTTGCATCG
>JAFDAT010000068.1:0-4845 GCA_019313725.1 Deltaproteobacteria bacterium | reverse complement strand
CGGTGGAGTCGATTTTTTTCTTGGGGGGATCGGCAAATGCGGGATCATCGGGTCTTTGGGGCGGATAGAAGGAATCGTCGACAAAGTGGGGCATCCGCTGCAGCAACTTTTCGGAATCCCATGTCTCATAGGGTATCCCGAGTTCATCGTGAAGGGTTAAATACTTGCTGAAATCAAAACCCTCGGGCTTGATCACCAAAATGCCGATGTCGTTGAACAGGGCCAGCCCCTTTTCGTCATGCTTCCCCACGTAGCCGCTCCAGTCCTTCCAGTAAAAATAACTGTCATACGCCAGGGCGGTGCCTTCTAATGTAGAGTAGTGCGTTCGAATGATGGCACAGGTGTTGCCCGTGGACCCCAGCCCGGAATCCGAGAGTTTTTCAAGATTCAGGGTTTTGAATCCCTTTCTGGAAAGTTCCAGGGCAATGGCGGCACCGGATATGCCCGCACCGATGATGAGGGCGTCGTAATTCGTTGTCATTAGTTAGGCTCCTACAGTCAATAGTTTTTCTCTTTATTCATTTTTTCCCTTTATCCATAAGGTTATACATGTCCATAAAAATCCCTGTGCACGGTGACAGAGTAGGCATAATCCAGCAGGGTTCCCCAGCTGAAAACCGGGATATCGATCTCGCGCTGAACAGCCCGGGCAAACACCTGAAATCCGGTACACTCAAGCACCAGCGCCCCCATATTGGCGTGGCTGCGATAAAAGTCAACCGCGACCCCGACAAATTCCTGCTCTGCTTTGTCGTAATGCGCCTGGGGGATGTCCGGACGTTTGTCCCCGATCCAGAGGTTTTCGAACTCTTCACAGCGCCCGTCGTCCATGGCGCCCCCCAGTACATAGTTGCTGTCCGGCTGAACCCCCACAGCCTGTAGGCGCGCATCGGTCATGTACTGCTTCAGGGCCGCCAGAACCCCCACTACTTTTCCCGGCCCCACCAGCTGCTGCGCCCACGGCACCTGCAGGAGGCTGGACATGAACACGGGCACGTCTACATGGGCAGCGATCTCCTTCTGGAAATAGGCAAAATAACCGCATTCGGCGGCTATTGCCCGACACCCCATGTTTTCCAGATTTTTAGCAGCCGCCTGAATGGGTGCCAGGCAGGGCGCTTTATCCTCTTCATAAACCAATCGGGGAATGTCCACACCTTTGACAATTTCGTACTGGATGGGGAATGGATAGGCGCTGGCATTACGCACATCACCGGGAAACCCCGGGTAGACTTCGTCCAGGATGATGATTCCCAGCCCCATGCCGTAGCAGCGATGATTCTTACGGGCCTTAATGTGTCTGATGCCCATATCACGTTGACTCCGCATCATAGCCTCCTTTCTGTCTCACTGGCGCGTGTTGGTTTTTAACAATGCTTTATAGCCACGAAGACGCCAAGACCCGAAGGATTCTTCATTCTTTGAGACTTAGAGTCTTGGTGGCAATCTTTTTCCTTTAAATATTTACTCGCGCGTCAACGCCAACTCTCCCTCAGACTTCATGCGCTCCAGGGTTTCGATCAAAGCATCCGGCAGGGGTTCGGGTTTGTGGGTTTCCGATATGTGCCGAATCTTTTCCCGAACCCTTGCCAGGGTGTCCTTTTCGCCTTCATCTTTCCAGGACTCCATGGGTTGGCGTGTGAAAATCGACGGCCGCCACAACTCTTTTTTGAAATGCTGCACGGTATGCGGCTGGGATAAAAACTCGCCCCCCGGCCCCACCTGGTACATGAGATCCCTGGCGATCTGCCGGGGTGAGAAATCTAATCCGCGCATGAATCTTCTGGCCATGCCGATAATCTCGTCTCCCAGAACCAGCTGTTCTACGGAACAGGCCATGGAACCGTCCATGTAACCCACGTCATGAATCAGATTCAGGCCGGCCAGCCCCTGGGCCATGATATGAAAGGTCGCTTCGACGCCGGCCTGGGCATCCTGCACCTTGGCATCGGTTGCCCCGGCCAGCCCCCAGGTGGGCAGGCCGAACGACTGCGCCACTTCCGCCTGGGCCGCCAGGGCCAGGCTCATCTCCGGACCCCCTGCGCTCATCAGGCCGCTGGCCATGTCAAATGCGGCAAAATTGCAGCCCAGCCCCACCGGGCACCCCGGATTTTTTAACTGGGCCAGGACCACGCACATCATTGACTCCGCCGTACCATGCGCCACCGCAGCGGGTATGGTCACCGGGCCGGTTGCACCCAGTTGGACTGCCGGACCCATCATTTGGGGCAGAAACCGATCGGCCGCCAGAAAGATTCGGCCGACAACATAATCGGGCATAACCAGGGGAGTGATCGGCTCGGGATAAGCCACCAGAAAGGGCCTCTCCCTTAGTTTGTCCCGCCCGCCGGCAATCTCTTCCGCCATGTCAAAAACAATCTCCATACCTTGCGGAGAGTAGGACAGAAATACAATGGGTTTGGTGGTGTTGATTACGGTGGCGACGAACTCGTGCAGTTCCGCGGCCTGGGCGGGGACATCCTGAACCGACCCCATGGGCATGACCCAGTCGATATTCTCCAGCGCATCGGCCACTTTGGCTGCCAGGGATAGGTCTGCCACCCTGGTTTCGTGGTACTCGCCGGTCAACGCATCCTTTGTGTTCGGACTGGCCGTGGATGTTCCATAGTAGCTTTTACGCCCTTCCACTTCCAGAGCCCGCTTTCCGTTACGGTCATAAATCGTCCACCCTTTGGGTGCCGTGGCCAGGCATTGCCGGACAATGAATTCCGGAACTTTGACCATCTCACCGTCGACCACGGCGCCGGCCGATTTCAGAAGCTTGCGAGCGCCTTCATGCAGGACATTGAAGCCCACTTTTTCCAGTATCTCCATGGCCGCTTTGGTCAATTCGAAAATCTGGTCTTCAGTCAATACGCGAAAAGTGAGACTCCCCTGGGTGGTAACATTGGTATTGAGCATTGATTCATCCTCCTTCACCAAACATTTATAAAGGCTGATCCAAACACCTAAACAATAGTTCTAATGATTTAATCATTTAAACTAAATAAAAAGCCATGTCAAGGGTAACTTGATCATGTTTCCTCACTAACGCGTACGAATCCTTTTGGCTCAACCCCAACGTCGCAAAAGCCGGAGGGTAAACAACATGGCAAAGGGGTTAATGCTTGCCTGGCTGTATCAGGTCCATGAAATGAAAGATCATTTTTTTAGTCTGGGTAGCGGCCTGCTCTTCATTGTGTTCGGCAACGGCCCGCAGAATCTTTTGCCAATAATTGCAAGCTGCTCTCGTCATGGTATCGTTCCCGGTCAAGTGGCGATCGGCAAATTGAAATATATTGTTGTGAATGGGTAATAATACAGCACCATAGATGCGGTTGTCGACGATGGCCAAAAATTCCTTACGTAGATCTCTTTCTGTTTCGAGCAAAGCGTGCCACCCCTCCTCACCGCGATTGAGACAGGCTCTGAGTTTTTTTCTGTACGCCATTATGCTCTTCACTTGTTCTTTTGTCCCCCGTTGGACAACCAAGCGTATTAATCCTGCCTCCACCGTAGCTCGGAACTCGCAAAGCTCCCGGGGCTTGACTTTTAGATGACGCATGAGCAGATCAAGGCTTTCAGCCATGGGCTGAATAGTCACCTCGCTAATGAAAAACCCGCCCTTGGTCCCTTTTTTGACTGTCAACAGACCTTTTTGCTCCAACCGGGCCAATCCTTCGCGGATGGTCCCCAGGCTGGCACCGAGGATTTCCTGCAATTGGCGCGTAGAGGGCAGCTTGTCGCCCACATTGTATTCGCCTGCCAGAATAGCCTCCTCAATCTGATGAACAACATTTTCGACCAGACTCAGGGTTTTGGCTTTTTGAAGCTTGGGCATAATGGCCTCCGATAAATTTTCATGCTCTGACGCGCACAACAAAGTAGGAACATCCACTATCACTGAATTATCCGTATGTTCATTTTACGCGAATTCATGAAAATTTATACACATTAGAAACATGCATCAGCACGGATGGTGATTTATATCCCAGGTTTTGGGACAGGAATGCCGTTCTCAAAGATGGCTGACTGTTTCTAATGATTTAATGTATCAATCTATCGATGCCGCCATTGCATGTCAAGCGCTAAGGATGATGCTTTATCTTTTTCACTTTTAGACGTCTTGACGTTGACTCTAAAGCCCTCCGGCTTCTGCCTTGGGGTTAACCCAGCACTGAAAAACTGCTTTCCGTGTTTATCTCCCTTAAACGCGAGTAAAATCTAAGATTGATATCCCTGTCGAGTTTTTCCAGATGGAAGATTACCGGGTCTTTGTCATGGTCGTGTCCATTCTGGCACTTTAAAATCAGTTCGGCCATCATTTTACCGACCACAGGTGCATTTTTATACTGGTTTCCCGAAGTACCCACGGCCATGTAAAATCCCGTCAGATCCGATTTATCGTAGATGGGTATCCAGTCGTCGGCTACATCATAAAGGTCGACGACCCCCTGGATCTGATTGGGAATGCGCAGGTCCGGAATTCTCAGAGAAAGTCGATATGCCTGCGCTTTGGCCTGTTCGGTCAGGTTGCGGTTAAAATCATCCGGATCTTCAATCCACTCCTTGGGATCACAATCCGGATCTTCACTACCGGAAAGAATATGGTTGCCCACTTCCGGCCGCCAGTAGGCACCCACATCGCTGTCGGAACTCGGGCAGCCAATGCCTTCGTAGTCTATACCGTCCGGGGCGGGCAGGTGAACCACTTCGTGCCGCAGGGCGCGGGTCTTGATCTTCATCCCCGCGATCACGCCGGCCATCGCATTAACCACAAAGGAGTGCGGGCCGGCTGCATTGACTACCACCGGCGCCTGGACAACTTCACCGCCTTCGAGTTGG
>JAFDAT010000067.1 GCA_019313725.1 Deltaproteobacteria bacterium | reverse complement strand
TATCCTATCCCCTTCAAGCGGCCTTATGCGGCGATCCACTCCTGGAGCGATTTATGGCGGACGATGCGGGTTGATACCGGGTTCCAGTGGCATTGAGCACTGATTTCAACCCCTTCCTGAATCGTGGAGACCGGCCTATCCGAAGAAACCACGACGACGATAAGGTTGCGGTGTTCGGTGGTGAACCGCAGTGCGGAGTTGAATCGGGCGCCCCTGGCCCGATCTTCTCCGGCGATGCTGCGCCCGTCCAGCAGGCAGGCAAAGGCGTGCAGTTTAAGATCCCGGCAGATGTGCAGGGCACCATCGACTTTGGCCAGGGATTTGGCCAGTTCGAGGTAGTTCAATTGTCTGAGGTCGATGGGTTTTTCCAGTTTCTGGCCGGATATGGTGACCGGGGTGTCGTTTAAATCCAGGATAAGGGTGCATCCGAACTTTCGGTTTTCAGCAAAGTGGGCCAGGCTGCAAATAATTTTGAATAAAAAACTGCTGCTTTCGGGGTTCAGTTTTGATTCCAGGAGCATCTCTTCTACGTGAACCAGATTGGCTTGATGGGTGGTGGACCTGAAGCTGCCGTCCGAAAAACTACACACCGCTTCCCCGTTAAGCCGGATAAACCCGTGTCGGCCGTTGAATTCAGCATTTATACAGAATTCGTTGATATAGTCTTCCGATATACCGATAATGGTCTGGCCCTGTGAGACGAGTTTGCGGTTTGAGTTCTCGACAGCCAGCAGCAGTTTTCTGACATGTTTAAAATTGTTGAGGCTGGGCTGCTCTAATTCGGGGAAACTGGTGACGAACTGAATACTTGACAACGCGCTTTTTTCAACAAAGACCAGCTCCCCCCTTGGCCAGGCGCCTTCCTCGCGGGTATTTCCAATACCGAGAATGGTGTCGAGAATGGGATACACCCTCAGTTGGGTATCCCAACCGAGCTTGAGGTTCATTTCATCCACAATAAAATCACGGACTGCATGGGTGGCGTATTCACGCAGAAAGTTACCGGATATACCGGTGTAAAGCTCTTTATCGTTGGCGATATCATGTGAAAACCGCCAGGCGGCATGCTCCAACCACCGCTCGGTTGGTCCGACCGCACACATATCCGGGTGGTGTTCCGTGAACCACATCTGATAATAAACCGAACTGGACCTGCCGCCAAAAGAGACGAGTCCGGCCAACTGCAGATTTTTTTCCGGTACCATATGAAAGGAACCGTTTTTCAGGAATTGGTGTGGTCCCGAATCTTTCCAGTCCGTGGTATCTATGTAGAGCTCTTTGAACCGGGGTTCGTGGCCGCGCAAAAGGTTTTGGGGATCATAGATAAAAACAGGATCTTGCGGCAAGGTGGCATAGAGAACGGCGGCCCGGCAGGGCCCCGAGAAGTGGGAGAGACCTTCACGCAAACCATCGGTCAGGTCGGCAAGACAGTTACAGACGAACTTCGATTGGTTCATAACCTCCATAATAGCATGATTCGCCCTAAATGTCATTCGGAAGCAACGTTGGTTTCACCGTCAAATCGATTTGATGAACGCCAGGATGACTTCGGCCGTTTGCTGCGGTTTTTCCATGGGCACAAAGTGCCCGTTGTTCTCGAAGCAATGAAACTGGGCGCTGGGGAGCTTCTTTTTTAACTGATTGGCCGTCTTTTCCAGAAAGGTGTCGGAGCGTCCTCCGTAAACAACCAGAACCGGCTGCTGAACATGCGGGATGAAGGACCACAGGTCATGGGGGTATACAGAAAAACAGCGGGATTCCCAGGCCGGTGTGCAGCTCAGTCGGGTGTGACCGTCCCCGTTGTCCCGGGTTCCGTCTGCGAGGTAACCTTCCAGGCATTTCGGGTCCCATGCCCGGAACATGGGCTTTTTGCGGTAGGCATCATGGATGGTCTGCCGATCCGGCCAGACAGCTTTACGCTTGGCGGCACGGGATGCAATGGGTATGAATTTTGTGAGACCGGTCTTTTTGGCAAGGTAGACAAACCACATGGATGAAGCGGGCAGGATTGTGGGGTCAATGAGGACCAGGGCCCTGACGAGATCAGGCCTTGTGTGGGCCAGGCGCAAACTGGATACGGCACCCCGTGAGTGTCCCATGGCCACAAAAGGCGTCTTCCAGGAATCCAGAAAGCGTTCCATATCCCTTGAAAAGACATTCCAGCCTTTCAATCGTGCGGGATCTGCGGCCGCCTCGGTTTTGCCGTGCCCACGGTCGTCCATTCCCAGGATATGCAGGTCGTCGGTGAGGTGCTGGACCAGGGGCGAATATACGGCAGCGCAAAGACCCGTGGCATGGGAAAAGTGGGCGAAGATATGGCTGCCGCCCCAGTCGATATAATGAAAATTTCCACCGCGTCCCCGGAATTGACAATCCTTTATCATTGCGCGGAGGCCCAGCTTTTAAGTTCGGGAATGGATTTGGTCTGCCACTCCGGCGAAACCCGCAGGCGTATAAAGGTTTTGAAAAGAGAATCCTGGTATTGCAGCAGCTGGTCGAGCAGATAGGCCTGCTCGAGGACGGCACCCTCGGTGTCCTCGATCGTGTCCACAGGCCCTCTTTGGGGTGTTTTCAGGTTGGTGATGGAAAAACTTTCGCCTTTCAGGGTAAATTGCCACTCGTGATCATTGGATTTGAAAACCAGGTTTATTTCGGTGACGAGTGCCCCGTTTTTTAGAGACAGCAGCGCGGCATCGAGGTTGGGATCGTCTCCCTTGATGGTGATGCTTTCAGTTTTATCCCGGGTAAAGTTTTCCAGAACAATGCGATTGCCCACATTGATAGCGCCGAAATCACCATTTTCTGACTTTAAAAGCCCCGGGTTCCGCTCAATCGCAAACCAGAGCCAGGTCAAAAACTCATAACCCAGGAATTTGTAGCGGTTGTATGCAGTGGCAATGTCCAGCATGGTTTACTCCATTAGTTTGCTCGGGGAGAGCTTGGTGAAGGCATCGTATTCATCACCCAAGAGACCCCCATAAAATTCGGTTATTGTGTAAGGGAAGAGCCTGACCAGTTTCAGGTTGAAAGATGTCAGAAAAAGGGTTTCGAGTTCCTCGCACGGTTTTTTCAGGTTTGTGAAAAACCAAAGGTTCTCGGTTTCATAGCTCCAGAGGAGGTTGTAGATGTTCGGGGTGGCCGGAATTCTGAGCGTAAGCAGGTTGATGACCTGCTCTTTGAGCATCTTCTTTTCATTCCGCGACAGAAATTCACGCCCCGATGCTTTTAGCTTTTTAAAAAGTTCGATGGCATAGTATTTCTGAATGACCTTGGCTGGAATGATTTTTCGGTCAATGCGCAAAGAAAACAGGAAGTAGCTTCCAATGATAAAGCTGGAGCCTTCAAAGCTGGGTACAAACGGATCGTTGAAGGATGTCCAGCCCATGGCCCTTTCAGCTGCATTGTCGTCGATGTTGGCTATGGCGTTGCGGATGAGTCCCGCGTACACCGTTTCCATCACCGGTTTTTCCAGTTTTCCCTCAACCCGGTACCGGGTGAGCGAGGAGGAGGAAGAGAGCAAACCCATAAAAGTATCTCCAGCGAATTAAATAGTTCTTCAGGACCCGTTCTTAACCGGTAAACCCGGTACCAACGACATAGGCTTCGTATTGCGTGGGCCCATCCTGATAGATTTCCAACATGGCTTCGAGACGGGTCCGGTCCGGATCGGCCTTCCAGCGGTACCAGTCTTCTAGGGACTGCCAGGTCCCGATAACCAGCATATTGTTCGAGTTGTCCGGCGCCATGAGCGTCAGGCCGGACAGATAACCGGCTTGACGCATGGCAACAGCGCGCAGATCGTTGAGGAGCGCGACGATTTCTTTGGTGTGGCCGGTCCTGAATTTTCTTCTGATTAAAACCTTGGCAAGCATCTTCACCTCCCGATAAATTTTCATGGGCACCATTCAGGCTGACACCAGAACATGTCGATTGAGCCACTTATTATATTGTGCCTTGGTGGGATTGGCTGGGGATGAATATTTATACCATGAAGCTCCACAGAATACCAGCGCAGATAGCCGAACCGATGACGCCGGACGAGTTGCAGGCCATCGCATGCATCAGGAGATAATTGCCCGGGTCTTCACGCTGTCCCACAAGGTGAACTTCCCTGGCGGAACCGGGAACAGCGGAAACACCGGCTGCCCCGAGAAGCGGGTTGATCTTGTTTTTGGAAAATAGGTTCAGAAATTTGGCGAAAAGTATACCTGAAGCGGTGGCGATGCTGAAGGCAACCGCGCCCAGCGCGAAAATGGTCACCGCCTTGGGGGTCAGAAAAACGTCGCCCTGGGTGCTGGCACCAACCGTGAAACCGAGAAAAATCGTTGCCGTGTCGATAATAGCCGAGCTGGCGGTTTTGGCCAGGCGATCCACCACGCCTGATACGCGCATGATATTGCCGAAAAAGAAGGTCCCCAGCAGCGGGATGGATGCAGGGGCCAGATAGCAACATAGGATAACACCGATGACCGGGAAGAGCAGCAGCTCCTTTCTGGAAACGGTACGTTCGTTTTCGGACATGCGGATCAGGCGTTCTTCTCTGGTCGTGAGCAGCCGCATGATCGGCGGCTGGATGATGGGAATCAGGGCCATGTAGGAATAGGCCGCAATGGCAATGGGGCCGATCAGGTGCGGCGCCAGCTTGGCTGTCAAAAATATGGATGTGGGACCGTCAGCGCCGCCGATAATGGCAATGGATGCGGCTTCTTTTGGCAGAAAACCAAGAGCCAGGGCACTTAACAGGGTAAAATAAATACCCATCTGCGCCGCCGCTCCCAGCAGCATCAGCTTGGGCCTCACCAGAAGAGACGAAAAATCGGTCATGGCTCCGAGCCCCAGAAAAACAATGGATGGGTAGAGCCCGGAGGTCACACCGAAGTACAGGTAGTGCAGCACGGAGTTGGGTTCATAAATGCCAAGACCAAATCCCTTGAAAAAGGGCACGTTACCGACGATGACGCCGAAGCCGATGGGCAGCAGCAGCAGGGGTTCATATTTTTTGGCAATCGCCAGGTAAACAAAGGTACAGCCTACGCAGAGCATGATGATATGCCGATAGTCAGCAAGGTAATAGCCGGTATTGGTAAGAAATTGAAGTAATAGTTCCATAATTGCTACACTTTCATATGAATTAAAAGACAATGATCTGGTTTAAGGTTTTAAAACGCAGAATCGCTATTAATCTGTCTGAACAATCAGTTTTTCCAGGCGAACCGCCCATCGTCAGCCGGGATCAGAAACCCCTCTTCCCTGAGGGATCGGATGGTCAGATGCGGGTGCGGGAAATCTTTTTCCCGGAACAGGGTAAACAGCTCCTGCAGTGGGAACACATCACCCAGTTTGGTTGTCAGTGTGCGATAGTGGGAAAAACTCTGGTTCAGGTTGGACAGGTCGTGATCCAGCCCCGTTTCCTGGTCATGCTCCGCCGGTTGACCGGAAATGTCTCCGGCATTGCCATCGACATTTCGTTTTTCCATGAATTCCACAACTTTATGCAGCTGGGAAATAATAAAAGACAGCACTGACAACCCGCACATGACAATAAGTGAGCCGGCAAGCGCCATGGCCCAGCCGTTGTTGGCGTTGATCGCCTGGATTCCATACACGTTACACCTCCCGAACATTAGAAACGGCAATCATTTATCGGGTCAATATCGATGCCCTAAATAATAGTGCTTAACAACATTCGCACCCGTAATTGTTTCTAATGTGTATTAAAAAGATGGTTATGAATAAAATAGAAAATAATTAGATCGGCCTCGTATGGTCGTCGTTTTATTTACGTGGTTCAGACCGATAATTTATTGTTCACTGGGCTGCCCGGTCAGATTATAAAATTCCCATATTTAGCAATCTTATAAAACATCACACGACTGGAGGAATGTCAACCCAAACAATATTGAATTTGGACGCATCCAGATGTTGACTTGTTGGACCGGACTGTCGTATGAATTCATCTTAATCCGACCTGAATTGAGCACTGAATAATTTTTCTTTTGATGGTTTTTCTATAATGTGTGGTTTAACGTAAAAGAAAAGAGGAGAATAAAATGAGGATTATTTTCAGGATGTTGGCTGTGTGCCTGTGCGTATTTCTGCTTGCCGGTGTTGCTTCTGCAAAGGATGATAAGCTCAAGGCCGGTTTTATCTATGTCGGCCCAGTAGGAGACTATGGCTGGTCACATGCACACGATATGGGCAGGAAATTTGCCGAATCCAAACTGCCCTGGCTGGAGACGGTATTTATCGAGTCGGTGGGTGAAGCGGACTCGGCCCGAATTATTGACCGTTTTATCCAGGAACAAAAATGTGACGTGGTGTTCACCACCAGCTTCGGCTACATGGACGACACCGTCAAAGCCGGCATAAAATATCCGGACAAGCATTTCATGCACTGCTCCGGATTCAAACAGTCTGAAAACGTGGGCACCTATTTTGCCGATCTCTATCAGATGTACTATCTGAACGGATTGATGGCCGGAGCCATGACCAAGAGCGATAAAATCGGCTATGTGGCCGCATTTCCGATTCCTGAACTGGTGCGCCATATCGATGCCTTTGCCTTAGGGATAAAGGCGGTCAATCCGGATGCCAAGGTACATGTGCGCTGGATTTACGCTTGGTACGGACCGGACAAGGCCAAGGAGGCCGCCGAGTCTCTGATTGCCAGCGGCTGCGATACGCTGGCATTCACCGAAGATACGCCGGCCGTGATCGAAGTGGGGCAGGACCATTCGGAAAAGGGTAAGCAGATCTACACCTTCAGCCACTACAGCCCCATGCAACCCTATGGGGTCGATTCCGTGGTTTCCGGTCAGCTGGTGGACTGGGGGGTCATGTATGTCAAAATTCTCCAGAGCCTTCATGACGGGACCTGGACCAAGGATGACCTCTGGTGGCTGGCCGCCGAAGATGCGGCCATTCTCGGCGGCAGCTTTGACAACATCGTCAATCCGAAGTTTGCAGCTGAGTTAAAGGCGGCCAAGGTTAAAACTGCCGAGTTCGGCGAAATATCGGCCTATGACCTGGTGGTCAAACGCTACGAGCAGATGAAAAAGGACACGGATGTTTTCGAGCCCTTTGAAGGACCCATTTACGACAATACGGGGGACCTCAAAATTAAGAAAGGTGAAAGGGCATCCAAGGGTGACCTGCTGAGCATCATGTACTATGTGGATAATATCGTGGGCAGCATCCCCAAATAATAAATTTGCATAACCGATTACAAGGAATCGCGCTGAAATGAAACGGGGAACCGGCAAGGCCGGTTCCCCGTTGTAAATAGCGTAGATGAAAATTTATTATGAAAAAAATTAACAAACTTGAAATGGCGGGAATCTCCAAGTTTTTCCATGGCATTCCAGCCAACCGCGATATCAATCTTACAATTGAGGCCGGTGAGATACTGGGATTGCTGGGTGAAAACGGTGCTGGCAAAACCACCTTGATGAACATCCTCTACGGGCTCTACCAGCCCGACACCGGGGAAATCAGGATAAACAGTGAGGTGGTCCGCATAACGTCACCACTGGAATCCATAAACATGGGTATCGGCATGGTTCACCAGCATTTCATGCTCGTGGACAATCATTCAGCCGCGGAAAACATCGCCCTGGGATATAAAAAGGTGCCCTTCTTTTTCCCCCAGAAAAAAATCAAAGAAGATATTGTCGCTTTTTCCAAAAAGTTCAACCTTGAAATCGACCCCCTCAAGAAGATCTGGCAGCTTTCCGCAGGGGAGCAGCAGCGCGTAGAGATCATCAAGGCCCTTTTTAACGGTGCCGATCTGTTGATTTTGGATGAACCCACTTCCGTTCTGACCCCCCAGGAGGCCAAAGATTTGTTCCGGGTGCTCCGGGATATGAAACGGGCCGGTCACCTCATTATTCTGATCAGCCACAAGCTGGATGAGATCATGGATCTCTGCGATCGTGTGACGGTGCTGCAGAAGGGACAGATCGTCGGACACGCGGATACCGTGGATGTCGACAAAAAAACGCTGGCCAGGATGATGGTGGGACGTGACGTGATATTCGACATCCAACGTGACAAGATACCCCCTGGCAGCCGGGTGCTGCACGTATCCGCCGTCACCGTGAACAGCGACAAGGGATACCCGGCTGTCAAGGGTGTCTCCTTCGATATCCACAAAAATGAAATCTTCGGTATTGCGGGTGTGTCCGGTAATGGCCAGCGTGAGCTGGTGGAAGCCATTACCGGTCTGAGAAAGCTGGTCGCGGGCAGCATATCGGTCAATGACAAGGATATTACCAATCAGTCGCCCAGAAAGATTTACAACAGTGGCGTCTCCCACGTGCCCGAAGAGCGCATCAAATTCGGGATTGCCCCGGGCCTTTACCTGTATGAAAATTCCATACTCAAGCAGCATCACCTGGAACAATATTCAAAAAACTCCCTGCTGGCCTATGGCAGCATCAAGTCACATGCGAAAAGCCTGGTGGATGCCTTCCAGGTCCTGACGCCTTCGATTTATGTTCAAACCAAGGATCTTTCGGGGGGCAATATTCAAAAACTGATCCTGGGTCGTGAAATCAGCCATGACCCGGCTCTGCTGGTGGCCGCGCATCCCACCTACGGCCTGGACGTGGGCGCCACGGAATACCTGCGCAAGCAGTTGTTGAAACAGCGCAAGGCCGGCGGGGCGGTGCTGCTGGTTTCGGAAGATTTAGAAGAGATCTTCGAACTTTGTGATCGGATTGCCATCATTTTCCAGGGGGAGTTCATGGGGATATTGAACAGTGACGATCCACAAATGGAGGACATCGGACTGATGATGGCCGGGTCCTTGAGAATAAAGAGCACGTAGCGGTTTTTATATGAAAATTAGGATTATCGACAGGGAAAAAATTACCCCCGGGGATCAGGTGCTGGCGCTTGTTTTTTCGGTGTTGGCCGGACTGTTCGTCATCGGGCTTATCTTTCTGGCTTTTGGTGTGAATCCGTTTTTTGCCATCGGAAAAATATTTGCCGGCTCTTTCGGAAGCATATACGGTTTCAAGGAAACCGTCACCAAGGCCATCCCCCTTATCCTGATCGGGGTGGGGTTGGCGATTGCTTTCAGGGCAAAGTTCTGGAATATCGGAGCCGAGGGTCAGCTGTTGATGGGGGCCATTTTCGGCACCTGGGTCGGGTTGAACTGGGGCCCCCATCTCCCTGCACCGGTGATT
This sequence comes from Deltaproteobacteria bacterium, assembly GCA_019313725.1. Taxonomy (GTDB): domain Bacteria; phylum Desulfobacterota; class Desulfobacteria; order Desulfobacterales; family B30-G6; genus JAJDNW01. The sequence continues at coordinate 2,322 of JAFDAT010000067.1, read as the reverse complement.
ATTCCCCTGATGTTTCTGGCCGGCTTCATCGGTGGCGCCATCTGGGGGCTGATTCCGGCCTTTTTTAAAATTAAATTCGCCATAAACGAAGTCATCTCGACACTGATGATGAACTACATCTGCGCCGAGATTTTAATATTTCTGATCGTCGGCCCCTGGAAGGGAAAAACCAAGTTCGGCTTTCCCTATACCGATGATCTACCCGCGTCGGCCATCCTGGCATTGATCCCCGGTTCGAGGATCCACTATTTTACCCTTGGACTGGCTTTGCTGACCGTTCTGGTTCTATGGATGGTCATCTACAAGACGCGTTTCGGTTATGAAGTCCGGGAGATCGGGGAAAATCCCGAAGCGGCCCGCTATGCGGGGATCGATTTTTTCAAAACCACGCTGATCATCATGGCTATCAGCGGCGGTGTTGCCGGATTTGCCGGCATCGGCGAGGTGGCGGGGCTTCATCATTATCTCAGCTATCCGGATTCCATTTCTTCGGGGTACGGTTTCACGGCCATCATTGTGGCCTGGCTGGCAAAGCTCAACCCCTTCTTTGTTATTATCGCGGGTATTTTTTTTGCGGGTATTCTGGTCGGGGGGGATGCCATTCAGATTTCCCTGGGCCTCCCCGCGGCCACGGTGGAAATTTTCAACGGGACACTCCTCGTATTTCTGATCATGGGGGACTATTTTCTGAAACACAAAATCAGGATAGATTTTCATGTCCGACCGCGCACCATCAAGCATGAAACATAAGTCTTTATAAAAAAAAGAGGATGAAGCTGTCGAATGTTGCTAATGAGGGATAAACCATGGAAGATATAATTGTTTCGGTCGCCCAGCGGACATTGATTGCCGGAACACCGCTTTTGCTGGGAACCATCGGAGAGGTGATCTGTGAACGATCCGGTATCCTCAATCTCGGCGTGGAAGGGGTGATGTCCGTCGGTGCGGTAACGGCCTTCATCGTGACTTTTTATACCCAGAACCCCTGGCTGGGGCTTATGGCAGCTATCCTGGCAGGCATGATGATCTCCGTCATTCATGCCTTTGCCTCGGTCAGCCTGCAGTCCAATCAAGTGGTTTCCGGGCTGGCGCTGACCATGCTGGGCCTGGGCATATCGGGCCTGGCCGGCAAATCCTACGTCGGCAAACCCCTTACCGTAAAGATGAACACATTTGCCGTTCCGTATCTTGCCGATATCCCGATTGTGTGGAAGATATTTTTTGATCAGAGTCCGTTTTTCTACATGGCCCTGCTGCTGGCGTTGGCCGCCTGGTTTACACTCGAATACACCGAACTGGGCATAAAAATCCGTTCCGCGGGTGAAAATCCGAAAGCCACGGAGGCTCAGGGCGTCAATGTTGCGCTTATCCGCTATGGGTGCATTCTACTGGGGGGTGGTTTCTCCGGCATGGCCGGAGCCAACCTCTCCATATCCTACAGCAAGTCATGGATCGAAGGGATGACCGCCGGCAGGGGGTGGATTGTCATCGCCCTGACGATTTTCGCTTTGTGGAATCCCATGCGGGCTGTGATCGGTGCCTTTTTGTTCGGGGGGATTTTTGTGTTGCAGTACCTGCTTCAGCCCTTGGGGATTTCACCAAACTTCCTGGCCATGCTCCCCTATCTCGCCACACTGTTGGTGCTGTTAATGATCGGACTTGGCGACAGCAAAAAACTGAATGCACCAGCCATGCTGGGCGAGCCCTACAAGCGTGGTGAGCGTTAGCCTCATATCCCATTAATTCCAGAATTGAAAACCTGGTCCTCTGGGCCAAATCAGAGCCCTGAGCCTCTGCCGGTACAGGAGAAGATCAAATTCGAAGCACGAATATCTAAACCCTAAACAATGACGAACCAAAACATTCATCTGAGAGATGCTGTCATTCAGGTTTGCATCGCATCCCAGGCGTGAACCACCTGGCCGATACGCCGCATCTTGGCCGTTGAAATCATCGGATAAACACAGATTTCAAGGATGGATGCCTCGCTGGGCCCCTCCCGGTGGGTTGCAGCGTCACTGCCTTCAAGAAATGGTGTTAAGACAGAGCAGTCCGACATATCGGTAATTTTCGCATCGATGCCGTGGCTGAGCAGATAGTTACGCAAATCATCCCGTCGATTTGGCGTGACCGAGAGAGGATAGTAGACATAGATGTGATTGCCATCGGTGGTCTGCGGCGCGGCGACATGCGTTACATGCGCTAATTCCTCGGTCAGAACCCGGGCGTTGCGCCGGGCGCCTTCATTAAAGGCATCGATGTGGTGCAGCTGGAGCAGTCCCACAGCGGCCTGCAGATTGGACATGCTTTTGATGCGGGGAT